>CADAWW010000063.1 GCA_902791675.1 uncultured Bacteroidales bacterium | reverse complement strand
AAACGGAGAGAAAAAGACTCGACAGTTGAAGAATTTTTACTGCCACGTGTGGCGGCAAAAATTTCCACACGTAAGAAAGTGTTGCCCCTAACCTATCATCTCCAGAGGGGAAGGAATAGAAAAGAGAAAAAACACGACATCCTTGTAGAACCGGTAGATTAGAGTTGATAATTGTAAGGGTAAAATGAGTGGTATTTCGGAAGAAAGTAATATCTTTGCCGTAAATATAATTAGAATGAAGCGTATGAAGACGTATAACGAAGTGAAAGGAATGTTGGCATTATTGTGTATTATCTTATTGTGCGGCAGTTGTTCTAGTCGTGTACAAGAAGATCTGGTAATGCTTGTGGGAACCTATACTGACGTATAGGATATCAGCCTACCGGAGCTCATCCACGTCAGTTTAACATTACTCCCAACGGCCGATTCCTTCTATGCTGCTGCCGCGACAGCGACAAGATACAGGTGTTCCGTCGGGACATGCAGACAGGAATGCTGACGGATACTCATCAGGACATCCCCGTCAGTAAAGCTGTTTGCGTGCAGTTCGGCTTTATCAGGGACGAATGATTACCTTCTTAACTACCCCATTGGGATAACGCATAAGACGGATAGAACCGAAACGGTAAAGTTCCTGGGGCCGGCCTTCGGCTTCGGCATCAGTAATACCTGTCGGAGAGTCGAAAGTAAAGCTGAAAGAGGCCAGACCGTCTTCGACACGGATATGTCTCAATGACTTATTCATCAGCATACTGCCATCGGTATTGGGATTGTTAAGAATGGCTGCCGGTAGGGATTTGTTGGTCAGCGAGTCGTTAGTGACGGTTTCACTAATATACGGATAGGTCCAGCCAGCACTATTGCTTGCAGAATAGTAGGTCTTGTTGTTAGCAGGAATAATATGGTAGCGCTTTTTATACGAATCATTAGGCGATTCTTCAATACTCGTCCATATAGACTCGTCATAATCTACATGAAAAACCAGCAGGCCGCTACCAGGCAGGAAACTGTCCCAGCCAGTCTTTAGCCGGTTCTCTATGATATAGTATTCATTCTCGTATCCATCGTTGCGGATCAGGTATGACTGAGGCTCGTAACAGAGAGCAGGCATGAGGCTGACGACTGTGTCGGCAGTGAGTTCAACAGGACTGCTCCATCCCATCATCCAACGCTCGTGAGCTGAATAATTTGGTGGACAGAATCCGGCATCGTTATAGTTCCCGGAGTCCATGAGCTCCCAATCACCAAGAGGCGTAGAATATCCATAATAAAAATCGGGAAAACCGAAACAATGAGAATACTCGTGACAGATAGTGCCGAAGGATGACTTTGTTGCTTTCTGTTCAATCAATTCCTGTATGCAGCAGTAACAATCGACATTATATGCCTTGTCGCCATAGTTGACGGTACGATAACTACGATAGTTTATCCCCTGCGGATCTGTCTGATCTATATGAGAACTTAACCACCACTGATGGGGCCAGACGGTATTTTTGTCACCATCGGCATTCATCCCCTTACCTGCATAGATAATGAGGAGCTGGTTAACGAATCCGTCGCCATTCCAGTCGTACTGATCCCAGGCGACATCCATTGTCTGCAAAGCATCCACTATGTCATCGACCATAAACTGCGAGTACTCGTCGTGGATAGCAGTGCTGCGATACTTCTTGCAGGAATCGGGCAGATTGACGTAGATGAGGTCGAATCTCAGGTTGAACTTGCCATAGCTCTGATCGTAGAAATAATCGTGGACAGAACCTACAAACGGAGATTCCTGATAGTTCTCCGCATTGAATATCTGGTCCCATTTACTCAGAGCCTCAGCACTCCCGCCCTGGAACTGCTTATCCTGGAAGGCGGCCAGTATTACCAGCTGACGGCGGTCGCCCAGATAGAAATCGCCGCCAACATGACGCGGGAGTTCCTTTACACGACGGGAACGGGTAGATTCGGACATCACGCCACGACGGCAGCCTCGCTGAACAATATCGTTCTCGGCTGCAAGGGTCAATGTACCCAGCAGCAAAAGAGACAGCGCTATAAAAGACTTAAGATGAAACATACAGATTTAAGGCTTAGAATGAGATGTAATTACGCCGCCAACATATTTATCTATCCAGCGACGGCATACACGATAGGTATTGAAGGTGCTGGGAACCTGGCCGTTGATGACATAACCGATACCGCGTGGACCAGGATCTGAAAGACTGACGTTACAGGCGTGATAGATACATATTCCGGGGTGCTCGGGAACCTCGATGGAATTCTCCATACGTATATCCGTCTTGAAATAAACATCATAGATGCCAAGTCCGAATGCCTGATGTACCTGCACATTATCGGCAACCTTATAGGCTGCATATCCGGCACGGCTTCCGTTCTCGCTCATGTAACGGTCCTGATGTATGGCATCGTAGGGAGTCTCACACTGATAGAAATAGGTTCGGCCACGCTCGCCTTCCCATAGGGTCTGGTATTGCTGGAAGTGCTCGTTGAAAAGGCCATATATAGTAACATCGTTACCCGTAACACGAAGACCGTAAGGAGCAGTGTTCACCTCCCACCCTACGCTGTTACGAACGCCATGGTCGGCACGCCAGATCCAGAAATGGTCACCTATCACATCGTTTGCCCTTATGTCCAAGGCACAATCTACATGAACGGGAGCACTACGGAATCCGCCAACGCGGAAGAACACGTCTGCCAACAAGGTTGGGTCAGCCTGGTGCGTCTTTTTCCCGCCGTCTGCACGCAACAAAGTTCGCGAGGAGTAATGGGCATCGAAAAGCAGGGAGCAGACAGTAACACCATCCACATCATCGATGATAAGTGCCGACTCGGGATTCTGCTCTGAGGGAATGAGGGTTGTAAAGCCCAAGCCCATAACGATAGTGCCCGGACGGGTAACACGAAGAGGTTCCTCGAGTTGGAACATGCCTGGTTGGAAAAGTATATGCTTTCCTGCTGCCAACTGACGGTTAATCTCTGAGGCTAAGGTACCAGGGCGGACAATGAAGAAATCATCCAAAAGGTCGAACGCCTCTCCTCGTCCCATATCCTGACGGGTATATGTAACACCGACAGCCTCGCGACGCAAGGCCGGACGGAATACCTTGTAACGTTGTTGCTCCTGATCGAAGAAAAGGAACGGCTTTTCACGAATGACGGGTGTGGTGGGAACAAAGGTAATGTTGCCGCCTTTGTCCCAATTATCGACATAGGTATCCTGTTTGGCCTCAGGGCCTAACTGAACGCCTTGAAACATGAAGTTCCAAGAACCTTCCTTGAAGCGTCCCCTACCCTTTCCCAGATATGTGTTGCGGGTGTACCATTGCTGTTGTCCGTCGCTTCCGGCAGGAGCAATAAAGTAACAGTCGGCAGTAAATCCGCCGCTAACCCATCCGTTGAGCCACTGGTTCTTGACGGTCCGCTCGGAATAGACACGACGTATGGGGGCTGCCTGAGAAACGGCCCAGAGGAAAGTTTCCTCTTCCTGGTAGGTCTCGGGACCAATAACCGAGAAATTCTCCAGGCTGCGCCAGAAAGTACAGGTTCCGTTGTTGTTGGGCAAAGGAGCTGGCGTATGGACATTGCTGACCTGGACATCGTAGGGTGTCTTTCCCAAGCCTGCCAAATGCATGTAATACGGGACTTGCATTATGCCGGCCTGACGATAGTCGCCGGGCATGAATAGTACGGCATAACGGTCTTTTCCGAACTGCTCGTGAAACATCTGCTTATGGAGTCCGTCCACAGATGTGTGTATCTGCTGCATATCGTCTGAGGGGCGGAAGACATAGGTACCGCTTCCCAGCAGCTGCTGATCGAGAGAAAGCATCGCTACAGGCTGTCCCTGTGCGTCTGTTATATGATAGTACATACTGGCAGCCTGCTCTCCGGCCTTATCCGTATATAACGGCTTTGAGGTCTGACCCAGCATTTCTTTCTGTCCGAAACGCCCTAAGCTGCGCTGGATGGAATAGGGCCCTATATGGTTTTCTGCTGATGTGGCGAAGTCAAGTGTGACCTTCCCCTTGCTGATGCGCAACTCATCAGCCTGAGCAGAGAAGGCGGCAGCAAGCAATAAAAGCAACGGTGTGCTTATTCTGAAAGACAATTTACAATGTTTCATTTTTTATTTTACTTTTTTTACTCTCAACTCTAATCTCCACTTTCCGCTGCCGGACAGCTTCGAAAAGTAGAATTGCCGCTGAAACGGAAACATTCAGCGAATCCAACTGTCCCATCATGGGGATGCGGATATGTGCATCGGCTACCTGACGCCATGCATCGGTAAGTCCTGTACTCTCTGTCCCCATCACAATGGCCGTAGGCCCCGACATAGGCGTATCGTAATACAAATGTGAATCCTGCAACTGAGCCGTAAGAATCTGTATCCCGTGTTGCTTTAGGAAGGTAATACACTCTTCCGAGGTACAGGCTACGGTAGGAACTGTAAAGACGGCTCCGATGGAGGAACGGATGAGATTTGGGTTATACAGATCTGTCAACGGATCGCACACGATAACTCCTGTGGCATTGGCGGCATCGGCACTACGAAGAACAGCACCAAGGTTGCCGGGTTTCTCGACACTCTCCAGAACGACAAAGAGCGGTTGTCCGTTTACTCCTCTACCCTCTTGTTGAAGCAATGACGCTAAAGTGCGAGGCTGAGGAGTACGGATAACGGCAATTATACCCTCTGTGCTGCCACGATAGGCTATACGCTCGTAAACGTTAGGGGTTACGCTGATTAGTTTAGAGTTGAGAGTGTAGAGTTTAGAGTCAGTTGAAAGTTTAGAGAGTTCAATTGTTTTCGTTCCCCACCTCCCATTTGGGGGAGGAGGGGTTAGGGGTTGGAGAGGGGCCGTTCCCGCCTGCTCTAAGCAATAGATACACTCTACCTGCATGCCGGCATGGATGCAATGCTCCAACTCCCTGCGTCCTTCGACCACGAAGAGTCCTTCCTCGCGACGTAGGGAGGATTTCTGCTGTAGGGCAAGCAAATGCTTGATACGCGGATTCTGGGCGCTTGATATTGTCTCTATATTCATTGAATCGTTATCTTACGTGTAAAATTCTCCTTGCCATTGGTGGCATGCAAGATGTATGTTCCTGCGTTGGGAGCTACCAATGTTACCTGGCTACCGTTGTCGGACAGGATTTGCTGTCCGTCGGCAGAGAACAGGAAGACAGCCATCACCTGGGAAGAACCCACCCGAATGGTACGGTCGCGTACATCGACGAACACTTTAGCTTCGGACTTGACGGAAACTACTCCATCGGGATCGTTGCCGAGATATTCGCCCGAGATGGTCTCCTCGAAGACGTTAACGGTAATGCGGTAGAATCCGTCCTTGACAATCGACCACTTATAATCGGAAGTACCCCATTGTACCATATTTCGCTGGCAGTAAGGATGCTCTCGTCTTGCCTGAAGGGATGCAGCACCTTAGGACTCCATCCGTACTGGCCGTTAATCTTAAAGCGTTTGGGCTCGTCGTTGCTGGTATAGTTACGAAGCTCACCTGTCCAAGTCCATTCGTATGGATTTACGGATGACTGTTCCATCGCTTTTCCGCTGGTAATCTGCCAGTTTCCTGCACCAGGAGTCTGGTTGTCCTCGACGCAACCGCCACAAATCCACGACTCGTACCACCACGTAAAGAGTTCTCCCTTCATGGTTCCGGTAGTAGCACTTGAGGGCGTTACGGTAAAGCGATAGTTATTGGCCTCGAAGAGTACGTTCCAGATTGCTGCAGTACTGTCGGTGGTTGAGGTATAGTTAATACCGTCGTTCACAACATTGGAATCAAACTGTGCCGGCTTATAATAACGGGCACCAGACCTATGCTGCTCTGATGTGGTGATTACAAAAGTACCGGGGAGCAACTTGCCGTGATACTTGAAATAGGTTCTTGAATTATAGGGCGTCAGTTCCTGAACGCCGCCAGGAATGGCAGAACCGCGAACATAAAGTTTGGAAACATAAGCGGCACGGGCAATTTGATTCCTGGAGAAAGGAGAGTCGGCAGAAAGAGAGGAAACATCCTCTGTTTCGCCGTTAGAGACGTTCTGAGCCACTTCTGCGGGTTCGGCCACCCTATCTACCTGAATAGAAATTTCTTTGTCTAAAACCGATGCATGAAGGGTTACTGTCAGGATCTTGGCTTCTTCATCGTAACTTTCCTCGTGAGTAATGCTTTCGTCGCCGCTTACAGTAACATTCTGAGGCGCTTTCGTCATTCCCAGGAACTGAACGGACCAGGTGCGGGTGGTAGGCATGCCTTCGAAACTACCCTCACGAGGACGGATAACCAGACGCTTGTTGGTAGAGGATACATTCTGATAAGAGAAAGTAGTACGAGCCCATCCGTTTGAGATATAATCCTGATTATCGCCATTATCCTCGTAGAAAGAACCTGTGCCATCAGCTCCGGGAACAACCTTCAGGATAATCTCCTCGGGATTGGTGACTACGCTGCGCTGGACAGGATAGAAAGGTATAACGCTGCCCGGACGATAGAAGACAGGAAACTCGTCGAGCGTATAATTGGCACGGAAGACCTCCCCGCCCTCTCTGAGACGGTTTTCTGTTACGTCCCACCACAGGCCACGAGGCAACCAGATGTTACGGGAACTGACACCATTGCTGGAGGGGGTATAGATGGGAGCAACAAGCATATCGTTGCCAAACATATACTCATCCTCGTAAACGTATGCATTGTTCTCCTCGGGCCACTCGTAATAGAGAGGCCGGTTCATACCAATGCCCGTATCGTACGTCTCACGGGCTGCTGTATATAGATAGGGAAACAGCTGATAACGCATACGGACAGCTTCGCGGAGCTGAGTGAAATTACTGTACTTCCAAATCCTGCGCTCCAACTTGGAATCGTTGGTGGCGTGGGTACGGAAGATGGGTGTAAAGGCACCGAACTGAAGCCAGCGAAGCAATAACTCGGGGTCGTTATCACCACCTTGATGACCACCTAAATCATGGCCCCAATAAGCATAACATACGAAGCAATAACTCGGGGTCGTTATCACCACCTTGATGACCACCTAAATCATGGCCCCAATAAGCATAACATACGTTGCTGGCGTTGCTGGTAAAGTATATCTCGTACCCCAATGTGGACCATGCTGCCCATGTATCACCACTGAAACAGATGGGATAACGGTGCGAACCTAACCCACCCCACCGGTGATAGATAACGGGACGGAGCTCGGGACGGTTTTTCTGCATATCCTCGAAGAATGTATGGTTACACCAGAACGTCTCGCTCAGTTTGTCCGCTCCGTCGGTAAGTTCGTACCCTTTGGCTCTGGCATGCTCTCCTACCGTCTTCTCCTGCTGCCAGTCGAGCCACCAGAAATCCACTCCTTGCTTCTCTAACGGTCGGATGACTTTGTCGAAGAAAGGACGTGCAAAACTATAGTCCTGAATAGTCCAAGGGATGGTCTCGGTAAATGATGAGGGCAATCCCATTGCACTTCGCAGGTTCTTGTACTGATCCTCGGAATTCTTTATTCCATCTGACGGATGCAGATTCAGAGCAGTTCGCAGTCCGTGGGTATGCATATAGCGAATCAGATTGGTGGGATTGGGTATCTTGCTGGTATTCCAGCTCCAACCCGTCCAACCGCTCTTGTGCCAATCCATATCCATAATAATGACGTCCATAGGGATATCGTTATTCTCTACATCACGTATGATATTCTGGAAATCGGTCTGTGAATAAGCCCAATACCTGCTATACCAATAGCCGAAGATATACTTGGGAGGCAAAGGTACGCGCCCCCCTACCCTTGTGAAATCCCGGATACACTCTTTATACTGATGACCGTAACCCAGGAAATACCAGTCGATGGCCTTCGGGTCGGCAGCCTTCTCCCACCACATGTAGCCGTCGGAATTGAGAGCCATAGGCAATGTGGTACTTCCGTCGCCTCGTGTGGAAGTAGGACTCTCGTCGATAATACTCCAACCGGCACGAGAGAGAAGACCTTTCTCTAATTTCTCGCGGGCATTATCACCCCAAGCCGTATCAAGGGTCCTGTTGGTACCCAGAAGATTCAACGCATCGTCCTTGCCCGGATACCAGGTACAGGTAATGCCATTCAGCAGAAAAGTAACCATCAGATTATCAGGTTTCTTGTCTGTGGCTCTTATAACAGATCCTATTTTGTACCTCAGGGTGACATCAGCAGTACGGATATAGAGATAGCCGTCGGATTCTTCGGTAGTAAATGAAGGAACGGGTAAACGACGGTTTACAATAGCAAAGGTAGCTCTGTCCTCGAACTGCTTGGTGCTGCTGTATTCTATACGAATCATCTTGCTGGTAAGAACCGTAAAACGGGCATTCCCGCTTATAACAACTGCGGCAGGATCTGCAACGGGGTTCAGCTCCTCCTGGGCATAGATCTGGCTGCACAGAAAGACAAGCAGACATAAGACAGAACATTTGATATGTCTTAATTTCATGCTGGTTAATTTGATAAAAACGGATATTATTTAATCAATCTGTTCCATACCCATAAGAATACCATAGCTCCGATAACAGCAACAATCAATTCGCCCATCCAGCTATTTGCTCCCAAACCAAACAGGCTGAAAAGCCATCCGCCTAAGGCACCTCCGATAATTCCCAGGACAAGGTTTACTATGCAACCTTTACCCTGACCGTCAAACAACTTGCTGGCAACAAAGCCTGCTATGATTCCCGTGATAATTCCAACTAACATAAAATGCTTAATTTAAATCCATATTTTATTTCTTGTGTTGGCAAATTTACGAAAAAGAATAATAAGAGACAAAAGAAACTATGCAATTAGCCCGTTTTTTTGTACCTTTGCGCCAATTTTAGAAAAAACAGACATTACAAAGATGGATAACTTGCCACAAGACCCGTTTATTTTGGTATCAAGCATTAACATGCTTCTGCGTGATAACATGTACGACTCTTTAGAGTCCCTATGCGATTATTTCGGTAAAGATACCAACGAAATTAAGGCTTTCCTGAAACAATACGGATTTGAATACATGGAAGAACAAAAACAGTTCCGTTAGTTATTCTGCCAATAGCTGACAAGCATTTTTTCTACATCAGCAAAGGAAAGATGAACAAAATCATCCTGAACATGATGACATAAAGGCTCAATAACCTCCCTTGGGTTGGTTGTCGCAAAACCAATCGTAAATATTCCCGAGGAAATACCTGCCTGAAGGCCATTAACGGCATCCTCGAATACTACACACTGACGCTTATCTGCAGAAAAAAACTGAGCTCCCAATATATAACACGAAGGATCCGGCTTGGAAGCAGCAAAATCCTCTGCTGTCAGGACTTTGTCGAACAACTTGTCGAAATTGGGGATTTTCCGCTTAACAGCTTCCATCTTGGCTATGTTCGAGCTGGTAACGACAGCACACTTTACGCCATTCCTCCGAATATCATCCAAAAAGTCCAGAACACCAGGATAAAACGGGAATTGCATCTGATTTTCGAAAACATCAAGTCTACGGGTAATTTCATGCTGCATAGCAACGGACGGAATAAAATCCTGGTAAATCGAAGTGAGTGTCCTTCCTTTGATAACCTGAGCCAGATCAGGAATGTTAAGATGCAACTCCTCCCCTACCCTTTCCCAGAACTGCGTGTATTGGTATTCTGTATTGATTAATGTTCCGTCTAAATCGAATAATGCTACCCTGAACTGATTTTCCATATATTTTAAATATATCAAATATTCCGACTATTTAAGTCCTCTTGCTTTAAAAATAATGTCTTTTGCCTGATTAATCTGCTGAAAGGCTCGTTCTGCAGCCTGTCTGGCCTCTTCTCCCTGTGTTGCGATACGGTCTGGGTGATACTTTAAGGCCATACGCTTATAGGCTTGTCTTACTTCATCATCGGTTGCATTCTCACTAATCTCTAAAGTTCTGTACGCATCATTTAGCTTTGTATCAACGTATGTGTAAGGATCAAAAGGCCTACCACCCCATTGTTGTTGACTTGTGTATGTACGGAACCTGATAGTTGGCGGAGAAAGCAGGCTGTCAATAAATGCACCAAAAAGAAAGCCAAGGAATGCACCCTTGCCTCCAGCCAACCTAAAACCTATAAAAAGAAAAATCCACTTAAACTTAAGAAAGAACCTCATGTCTGAAATTTTGCGCAAAGGTAAACATAATTTCATTTCCTGCCAAAGTTTACGGATATGTTTAATTTAGTTTAATAATTGTATGCACCTATTTAACTTTACTTGCTATCACTACTACCCTTATATTTCGTTAAAGGAATCGGGTATTTCATATATACGATATATTCTTTATATATAATATATGTTATATATTTTTGATATGTTAAATATATTATATATCTTACATATATTAGATATGCGTATATCTTTTATATATTATATATTTATCTATTTCTATTATTTCTGCTATTTGAATATATAGGATATATTTATATTTTCTATATTTACTTATACCGAATATGTTAAATATGTGGTATATTAGCATATCCCAAATATGTTATATAGCAGAATATACAAAATATTTCAAAAATATCATTGCCGTATAAAAATAAAACTGTACATTTGCAGCAGATAAAATAACATACGTAATATGGCGAAAGTAATTTCTATTATCAATGACAAGGGTGGGGTAGCAAAGACGACCACAACCATTAACCTGGGAACGGCACTATGGCTACTTGGGAAGCGTGTTCTGCTGGTCGATACAGATAAACAGTGTAACATGACCATAACAATAGACCGGTCAAGCTACAAAGTTGGCGTAGCAACACTTTACGACTGGTTAAAAGACGATACCATCGCTCCTCCTGTGTACGAACGCTACCAAGGAATGGACTATATCCCCAGCAGCATACGTATAGATGAACTGAACACATGGCTGGCAGACAAGGTGTACAGGGAAAATTACCTGTCTATTCGTCTGAATGCACTCAAAGACATGTATGACTACATTCTCATAGATTGTGCCCCTGGTTGTAACAGCATCCTTAATAAGAACGCTATTGCGGCTTCTGACGGCGTTATTGTGCCTGTAAGAACAGATCTGTACTCAGTACAGGGAAAAGACGCTGTACGAACCATTGTAGACGAAATAAACAAAATGATGGGGAAGAAGATAGAACTGATGGGATATCTGCTTACACAATTCGAGAAAACAAAGATGGGAAAGGAAGTACAAGAGTTCTTCCGTGCACAACCTAATACACCTGTATTCCCTGTTCCCATACGTAAGTGTGCCAAATGTAACGAGGCACCAAAGGAACAGATGAGTCTGTTTGAATACGCACCAAGCAGCACGGCAGCTGACGATTACATGCGTCTGGCTGAACAGATAGTAGGGAAGGGTACACGTAACAAGAAGTGGACCCCCGAGGCCTGGTACAAGAAAGCAAGCGAAGCATATTTATCATTCATTAATGAACAAGAATAATAATAGGGGAGGGTAGAACTATGCCAAAGATCAAACAACTTACACCTATTAGCGAATTGGCTAATGGCATGAAAACACAAACAGAAGAACTGTATGACAAGATTCCAACCAGTACTCCGCCTGCTCCAATTGCGGAGAATGTAACATATGAACCTGGTGTTCCTACATACAAGAAACCCGGACGCAAAAAGGACAACAGTATCATTCCCCGACAGAACGGCAAGCTGATCTTCTTCGAGGAAAGACATAACAGAGCTGTAGAGGAAATCCATTGGCAATGCAAAGTAGACCGTCAGGACGTCGTACGTACAGCCTTAAACGAATTTCTGAAACGATATATGGCTGGCGAGGTGATATCTCCAGATGGTGCAGAGCTTATACGGCAATATGTACGCGATACACATATATAACACTCATAAAGGTTACTTTCTCCTCAATTCAATAGGGGAAAGTAACCTTCTCCGCAATAAAAGGCAGGTTTTTCTGCAATCTAAGGTAACCTTCTCCGCAACAAGAGGTTACCTTTTTTGCAAGTATTCGTTGCAAGTTAATGATTTTCAACAACATACAAATACCTAATATAATAGATATGTTTAATATCCCTAATAAAAATTCTCTTTTTATTAATATAACCATGTTAGGTATATTAATATATACATTTATGCTAACTATCTGAAACCCAGTGTTTTCCTATCAGCAAACTGAGGAGAAAGTAACCTTGTTTTGCAAAGAAACCAATCTTAATTTGCGTGTTTTGAAACCTTTTTTTGAGGAAAAAGTTACTTTTTGTTGAGGAGAAAGTAACCTTTAGCCCTATTTATGTGATTTCTTACCCTTTTATTTAAAGAGTTGCTTTAAGACAGATATATATTATATAATGAATATTTAACTGAAAACAGGGAATATTTCTATTTTTATTTCACTGTTATACAACATTTTATATAAATATTCCTCTTGTAATACATTAAAATATTTCGTTCAGTAAATTATATGATAGAATTTGAGGACTTGGTTACTTGCGAATTGAGGAGAAAGTAACCTTTGTGTTGCGAAGAATGTAACCTTTCACGGAAAAACAGTCGTTATCTTAGTTATAAGGGAAATAATCTCCGTTAATAAATAAAATGTGGGTAGAGTAGGGGGGAAGTTACACTCTATTTCGGCACCTTACAATCTTCATCATGAATACAATCTTGCGAAGAATGTAACCTTTATTTTGAGGTGAAGGTAATCTTGTTTTTGAGAACTTGGTTTCTTCTTCTTGAGCAATAAGTTATTTTGTTTTGAGGACTTGGTTTTTTTATTTTGAGATGGAAGTTATTTGTTTTTGAGGACTTGGTTTTTGCCTTTTGAGAACAATGTTATCACTTTTTTCTAGTAAAGATATATTTTTTTTATTTTTTCTTCTCTCCAATTAAAAAAATCAATATCTTTGCGCGTACATTATATATATAATATAAGACGTTTTACTTCCGGAATAGCAATGGCAGCAAAGAAAACTAACGGGAAATTGCAGATGGTAAGTCCGAAAAACGAACTTATCCAGCAATTGGAAAATTCTGATTACATTAAGAATCCACTTGTGTATTCACAGATCAGAGGTGATTTTTCTCTTATTCAGACCAATGTTCTTGTTGCTATTGCTGCAACTATGCAGACCAGAATCAACGAACGATTTGTAGACGGCAAACTAGGACCTCTTTTTTCTAAGGAGGAATTATCAAAAGGAAAGATCACTTTCGAGGTTCCTTTACAGTCTTTAGGAGTAAAAACAAAAGAGTATGCTGCCGTGCACGAAGCTTGTAAGGCGTTGACAAAACTGGATACTACTTTCAATTATACAGATGAGACTGGACAGAAAAGAACAAAAACCAGTGTTATTTTTACGGATGTTGATGTACCTACTTATACAACAACTACAGGTCAGGAACGCAGAAGTGGTATAATAAAAATTGATATGAATGCTTCTGTGGCAGACTTGGTGTTTAACAAAAGTGGTGCTTACGTTGAACATTTAGGCGGCATCGTTAAGCTTTGCCGCAGTCCCAGAACACCTCGTTTGTATATCTATCTGAGTGCCTGGAAGAAGGCCCGAATGTGTACGCTTGGTTATGAAGCACTAAAAGAATTCCTGGGTGTGCTGGTTTATACGAAGGATAGAACCAAGGTACTTCAGGACAAATGTTCTACATGGGCCGTTTTCCATCGTGATGTTTTGAAACCTGCTCAGCGCGAGATGGAAAAACTGGCAAAGCGAGGCGAGATAGAGTTTACTTTCGAATACGAACCGGTTTACCATAATGGCAAGAAGAGGGGTAACCCGGACAGTGTGCGTTTTCTTCTTAACCCGGCTGTTCCTGATGCTCAGGAAGAAAAAGAGGAGAAAACCTCGCCCACAAATACCAGTCATCTTACGGATGAGCAACAGGAGAAGTGGTATAAATTTATGCAACTTATCCAGGAGAGGGTAGGGGAACCGTTCTTCAGTCAGTACTTTGTGTTCTGCAGAGTTGACAGCATTACGGATAAACATCTTACCATTGTAGCTCCTACAAAATTTGTTTGCGAGCAGATCGAGAAATGCGGCGCAGATTTCTTCTTGACACTTAAAGAAGTTTTCGGTCCGGTGACTCTTCAGTACAAAGTAGAAAACCCCTCTTTCAGATAAACATCTTATCGATGTCTTGCGCGCGTACATTATATTATATATATACTGAATGTGTAGAAGAAGTAAATAAAATATTTCATATATATCAAATAGCGTAATTCATATAGTATGAAAAAGCACATCATTTTTATAGCCTTATTATTCTGTATGTTACCCATCAGGGCTATTGATTATCTGAATTGGATGCAGTCACTTGAAGATAACCTTCTCCTGAAAAGGCTGTCTATTCCAGGTGCTCATGATGCCGCCACCAGCAGTTGCTCCAGCAGCGGAATAACAGGAAGTGCACATACCCAGACTTATACTATAGCTCAACAGTTGGAACATGGTGTCAGGATGTTCGATCTTCGTCCCGCCTGGACAGGTAAGGAGATGATGATTTATCACGGCATTATTTCTACTAATGTCAAGTTTGCCGATGCTCTGACTACGCTTTGTAACTTCCTGGATGCTCACCCTCAGGAGTTTATTTTTGTTATTATGCGTCATGAGGATGATAGCGAATCCAGTTCCCAAAAGACTGAATGGCCTAATCAGATGGGAAAATGCCTGACAGAATTTAAAACGCATATTATAGATTTTTCACCAACCCTGACAGTAAAGGATATGCGCGGCAAGATCTTGCTTATGAGTCGCGACACTTATGAAGGCGGTCCTTTTGGCGGTTATCTTAAAGGAGGTTCTGATAACTCCGTGTATGACAGAAGGCTATCCGGACCCTCTGGCACTTCTATGATTATGTCCACTCAGGATATGTATGATGTGGCAGCAGAAGGTCAGCTAGCTAAGAAGGTTACGGCCATCAAGACAATGTTGGCACGTTCTATAAAAGACAGAGAGAATCGTTTCTTCTTGAACCATGCTTCAGGCTATAGCAAAAAAGGTTCTATCTTCGGTATTTCCTATTCTACTTTCGAGGGTGTTCAAGAGTGTGCCCGTACTTGCAATAAAGCCTTTATTGATTATATGCAGGGAAAGAGCGGCCCCATGGGGCTAGTTCTGATGGATTTTGCCGGAGACGATGAGTACCAGGGGCAGGAACTCGTTGACCTTATCATCAATAATTGCCTTGAAACCTCTTCGGTAGTTCAGGATGCCATAGGCGAAGTGAAAAATGAAAGAATGAAAAGTGAAAAATCTAAAGAGGAAGTTTACGACCTCTCAGGAAGAAAACTCAATTCTTCATTTTTCACTCTTCATTCCTCACATGTAAAGAATGGCCTTTACATTATCGACGGACAGAAGAAAGTCTTTCAGTAAGAACTGTCTCTCTTATGGCTTAAAGCTGATGTTCAGCTGTTGTCCGCTCTTTGAGTCGGTACCGACGGTCATCACGTAGTTACCTTCAACAGGGCGCATGGTGTTGGTTGAAACATCCCACCATTCAAAGTTATCCTTGGTAAACGGAATGGTAACATCCTTGCTTTCGCCGGCTTTCAGACTTACACGCTTAAAGGCACGCAGGGCTTTTATGGGGCCGTCTGTATCATCTGCCTTACGCAGGTAGATCTGGATAACTTCCTCACCGTCGCGTTTTCCTGTATTTCTGATGTTCACCTTTACTGAACCTGGGGTATAAACAGGCTTTCCCAGTTTAAATGTGGTATAGCTCATGCCTTCTCCAAAATGCCAGAGAGGGTTTCCTTTGAAGTATCTGTATGTCCTGTTCTGCATGCGGTAATCCTCGAAGTCGGGTAACTGACTGGTGCTTGCATAGAAGGTAACAGGCAGTTTGCCCGATGGGTTCACCTTGCCGTAAAGCACTTCGGCCAAAGCCTGACCGCCACACTGACCGCCATACCAGGCCTGCACGATAGCATTACAGATTCTTTTCTCCGGAGCCAAGGCGATAGCGCTTCCCGAACAGTTCACGAATACAATGGGCTTACCCATCCTGTGCAGTTTCTCTATCATCTGCCGTTGCACTTCGGGCAGTTCGATGCTGGTTCGGTCACCACCTTTGAACCCTGGGTATTTAACATCCATCTCTTCGCCTTCCAGTCTTGGGGTAATACCGCCCACGAATACAATCACGTCCGATGCCTTCACTTTCTCTTGCAGTAAATTCTCGTCGGTAGAGTAGGGGGCATCAGCCAGCGTAACCATAGGGATACCGGCATAGTACTCCACGTTCTGCCCTATCTTCTGCAATCCCTCCAGAATGGTGGTAGTGTGAGAGGGGAATCCGTTGTAGTTACCCCACATCATGGTGCTGTCCACAGCATTCTCTCCCATCACCAGGATTCTGGTTTCAGGTTTCAGGGGCAGGATATTATTGTTGTTCTGCAGCAGAACGATGGTTCTTCTGGCAGCCTCTAATGCTATGTCTTTATGTGTCTGGCAGTCTATGGTGTCCGGGGCGATGGTGCTCCATTCCACAAGCGACGGATCGTCCAGGTCGCCCAACTCATATCTGCCCTTCAACAGTCTTATCAGACTCTCGTCTATCTGGGCTTCCGTAATCTTTCCTGCTTTTACCGCTTCGGTCAGCGAATGGTAGGTGTTTCCGCATTCCACATCGGTACCCGACAGCACAGCATGCGAGATAGCATCTTCCTTGGTCTTCGAGAAGCCGTGTCTGTTCGGACGCCAGAAATCATCTATTGCTCCGCAGTCACTTGTAACCAGTCCCTCATAACCCCATTCTTTTCTCAGAATCTGTTGTAGCAGTCTGTTGTTTCCGCAACAAGGCTCGCCGTCCAGACGTTGGTAGGCGCACATCACTTCGCGCACCTTTCCCGTCGTGGCCAGTTCCTTGAAGGCAGGCAGATAGGTCTCCCACAGATCTCTGGGCGGAAGGTTTTCCACGTCAAACGAATGGCGGTTCCATTCCGGTCCTGAGTGTACGGCATAATGCTTGGCACAAGCATACAGCTTCAGGTAGCGGTGTCCCTCTTCTCCTTGCAGACCCCGTACTACGGCCAGTCCCATCTTGCTGGTTAGGTATGGGTCTTCGCCGTATGTTTCCTGACCGCGTCCCCATCTTGGGTCACGGAAGATATTGATGTTTGGAGTCCAGAAGGACAGGCCTTCGTATATATTCATGTGTCCCTCTTTTCTGGCAATGTTGTACTTGGCGCGTGCCTCGGTGCTTGCCACATCAAAGCATTTCTGAACCAGCGCATCGTCAAAGGTCGATGCCAGGCCCATCGTTATAGGGAATACCGTAGCCCTGCCGTTACGGCCTACACCGTGCAGCGTTTCGTTCCACCAGTTCCATTTGGGAATTCCCAAACGTTTTATCTCCGGAGAATCGTTCTCCATCAGCCTGACTTTCTCCTCCAGTGTCAGCTTCGAGCACAGTTCACGGGCACGCTCCAGATGCGAGCGGTTATCTACATTATTTATCTGAGCCAGCATGCTGCATGCCGCAACAAGCAAAGCGGTGCATATGACCATCCTTTTCATTCCAGGGATTAGGTTAATGGTTAATAATCTTATTTGTACAGTTTAATTTCCGAGAGTTGGATGCGGGTATCTTCCCAAACCTTCTCGAATTCGAACTTGTAGTAACGATATGCAGCGGCATCCTTTACCCTGAACCGGTATTCCTGCTCGTTCTCGTCGCGCATGCTGCGGTCGTTCTTCACCTCATTCACCAGTATCCAGTTATTCTTATCGTTGCTACCATATACTTTCCAGTTTCTGGGATTACGGCCCGAATAGCTATGCGTATCATCACCCGTTACCAGTCCGTATTCACAAAGGGGAATCTGTGAGCCGGCATCCAGAACGATAGAGTAGGGCATCTTGCCTGGTTCGTCCACACACCATTTTGTATAGAACAGTCCGTCGCTCACCATGGCAGCCCCTTCTTTACCGTTACCGGTACCGCTGACGAATGTAGCCTTTACAACTGTTCTGCCCACCTTATGCAGGAATATCTCGCTCAACTGGATGCGTGTGCCGGCAGCTACCTTCTTGAACTCAAATTTATAATAACGGAACTGTCCTTTTTTGGCAGGTTTGAACAGATACTCTTGATGGTTCTCGTCGCGTAACGTAAAGTCGTTCTCCTGCTTGTCCATTACTGTCCAGTTCTGCTTGTCATTCGAACCGCTCAGCACCCATGTAACAGGATTGCGCGAAGGATAATCCTGTGTATCGTTACCTGTAACAAAACCGTATTCGGCAAAGCCGGTCGGGTTTCCTGCATCCAGGATAATAATATAAGGCATAAGCGAAGGTTCGTCCACACACCATTTAGTAGAGAGGTCGTTGTCACAAATCATAGCGGGACCTTCCTCTCTATCGTTACCCGTTCCGCTAACCAGTGTAGTCTTGATTGTTTCCTGTGCCCATACTGTTGTTGCCATTCCCATGGTACCAGCCAGTACCAGCATTTTCATCATGTTTCTTTTCATATTATTATATATTTATTTAAGTTCCTGATGTTTAAGTAGTTATCTGGCCTTTGGCCCTCCGAGTTTAGAGTTGAAACTTCGTTTCGAGCCTGCTACGCCATGGCAAAGCTGATGCAAGCATCGCTATGCTCATTTGGCTTAAACGCAGCCTTTAGAGTTTAGAGTTTAGAGTCAGTGTTTGAAGTTTAGAGTAGCAGGTTTGAAGTACTATTTTACTCCGCCAGTGGCGGCACTATTTACTTTTTAACTGTCTCTCAACTTTAAACTATCAACTCTCAACTTTCTCTCTTAGGAGAGAGGGCCAATAACCAATAACCAATTTAAGTTTTCGTTATCGTTTTCGTTTTCGTTAACTCTCAACTATTGTCTTTAACTCCTGTCCGAATGGACGAGCGAAGCGATAACTTCTCTAACTTCTCTAACTTCTCTAACTTCTCTAACTTCTCTAACTTCTTTAACTTCTCTAACTTCTCTAACTCCTCAAATTTCCCTTTTCGTCTGCAAATATACTTTATTTTTATGTATCACGCAAGAAAAAGTGCTACCCAATTTAGGATAGCACTCTTTCTATTTCTATTCAAAAGACATTTTCTTAACTGTTAACTTTCTGTTGACATGTTTTCCGAATTTTCACTTGACAAGAGGAAAAGCATAAAAAAAACTGCAAATAGTATCCACATAATCTTACTTTTTTTAGTTAAACTTATTGTTTGATACTGCAAAGTAAGATGTATCTTGTACCATATTGCGGTACAACCTCAAAAAATCTTCATTTTTTTTCTAAAAGAACAATCCCTTTCAGTTTAAGGTCTGAAGTTCAAGCCGCAATCATCTCTTTTCCTAATTTGTGGATGTAATCAATAATTTCTTGTTCGCGTTCCTTCGATGGTTTCTTAAATCCATTTATGTAGTTTCTGAGCAAGGTTGGATTTATTCCCATCATACGGGCAAATTCGGCAACATTAATCTCCTTGTGAGTGAGGAAGAAACGTTGCATAGCACTTGGTTCTGCATCCTCGTATTCAAAACTTTCAAAACTGATGTCTTCGTCAAGGTTGCGCCAATGAATACCACCCAAGCCAATAGAGTATTTCATCCTTTCCTCTTCAGATGCTGCTTGCAGCTTAGGATACCAGAGTAAAGATTGCTTATACTCCATTCCTTTTTCGTCTTTGCCATAGATATAGCTGGCATCAAACCTGATTTCAGTAATTTTCATGGTCTATCCTCCTTATTTTTCAAAATATTCTTTCCAGCGACTGATGATTATGTCAGCATTATCGTCAATCACTTGTTTTATTTTCTTATAATCGTTAGCTTTTATCTTTTGTTTTTCAAAGAGTTCAAACTCTTTACCATTCCAAATGAACTTTGCCATTCCTCCATTACCTTCTACATGTATATGTAAAGGTTCGTGCTCTCTACTATAGAAGAAAAATGAAAATCCGTAGAATCTGAATACTTCTGGCATGTCTTTTCCCATTTTTAATATTATTCTTTTGCAAATATAGGTATTATTTTCAATACCTGCAAGATAATTAGCTAAATAATAACCCTGAATCACTTCAATTTTCAATTTTCAACTAAACACGTCAGGAGTACCTCATGGTTACCTCATGGTTACCTCATGATTACCTCATGGTTAAGTCATGGTTAAAAAATTTCCGAAAATGATGTGCTACCGATGTGGTAAAGTTTAAGGTCAGTTGAGAATTGAGAGTTGAGAATTATACGTTAACCCTTAACCATGAACCCTTAACCCTTAACCATGAACCCTTAACCATTAACCGTGAACCCTTAACCATTAACCATGAACCCTTAACCATGAACCCTTAACCATGAACCCTTAACCGTAAGTGCCATCAGCCATCACCTAACCGCAACCTTTTTCCCATCCTGGATGTAGAGGCCCCTTTTAAGTGAAGAATGAAGAGTGAAGAGTGAAGAATCTATTTTTCTGCCACTGAGGTCGTAGATGGCTCCATCCTCTCTCGAAGCGACTGGGGTGAGGCTTTTTTCACTGAGTCCTGTGGTTCCTCCGCCCTTGCACTCCAATGTCACGTATTCACGCCCAGGCATTCCCACCTGATAAGTGCCAGGTTTGAAACCTGGGATTTTTGCCCAGAATATGTACTCGCTTTCTCTTTTTATACCTACGAGCCCAAAACTTTTTATCAAAACATCTATTCTTCCATCGTCTATCAGACATTCTGCGTAAGGGTAGCCTGGAAAATAATCCGTGTTTTTTGTACCCCAGACATAAAGCGTATCGCCAAGGAATTCGTATTCTAAAGATCGAGTGTCATTTTTCTCTTCAAAAAGTCTTTGTACTATCCTCTCTGCCTTATAATTATCTCTGTTGACATTGGGCCATATTCGTAAATTTCCCCCATATCCCATTGATACTTTTGCATGGGAAGGCTGTAATCCTAATTTAGTGAACACCCTATTTTGGGATAGCAGAAAACTGGGTGTTATCCCCCAATACAGGGAACCCATCCCCTCTATCCATACATCTTCTTCACCTGTCCGTTGAGAGATTAGATTTAATCTTCTTGGCTTATTATAATACCAAGAACCAAAATAATTATTATTGCTTTGCCTTGTCGTATCCGTTACAAAATATACTTCCCCACTTGCATCTGTAAACTCATCACCCACCTTTAATCCATAATCAAGAATCATTATTTCCTTGTTATCTTTCGGTTGTAGGCAATAGACCTTATCATCCTCTTGGCGATAATAAAGTGTGTCTGCATAAGAACTACCATATGGACGGGCTAGAGGCATCAGCAATAAATCATTCACATAAAGGTCCTCCTTTTCTTCGTACCCGAATACAGCCCGAACATAATTCTTTTCTTGTATCAATGTGTCTCCAGCCAATCGGTAATCCAGATTGAGGAATCCTCCGTCTTCAGTATCCACATGCAAACACCAGAATTTTGGTCTATTTGTTTGCCAATAAACAGGTTCATTATGAATAATTGTAGGAAAGCCTTCATAGTCTGGTTCATCTATCCCAGCTTTAGCTAAAAACCACGGCCATAGCGCTAAAAGAAAAAATAAAAACAATTTTATTTTCATATACCTACCTGTTTTGAAATTTAAAGTTCTTGTCTATTCGGGTTCCAGGGTGGAGTTCTAATCGCTTACCTTGGATGGTGACGTGAGAGTTTTGAATATACACATTGCCTGTCGGCTTTGTGGAAGTGACGGGGATTAGCCAGATCATTAGCAGAATCCTATACATATCTTTCATGTTAACATTACTTTTCTTTTCAACAATCATTCTCCTAGTAACCACTACCCTGCCATTACACATCTTCCATCAGCCGTCATACCTCAGCCCTCAGACATCTTCCTTCTTACATCATACATCAGCCATCAGCCATCTTCCATCATCCATCAGACATATCTAACCCTTAACCCTTAACCTTAAGTGCCATCAGACATCTTCCCTCTTACATCATACATCAGCCATCAGCCATCTTCCATCATCCATCAGACATATCTAACCCTTAACCCTTAACCTTAAGTGCCATCAGACATCTTACATCAGACATCAGACATCAGCCATCACTTCAGCGCAACTTTTTTCCCATTCTGAATGTAAATGCCCTTCTTTAGTCCATTGAAGATTGAAGATTGAGAATTGACTTTACGGCCGCTGAGGTCGTAGATGGCGTTGGATGTGTCAGCTTTTGAACGGTGTACATCCTCAATATCATTGGGCTTTTCACCTGTTAAATTATCCAGAATATTGGGAAATTGTTCTTCCAAAGCAGAAAGATAACCCTCATTCCTGTAAACCAACTGACCATTTTTATATAACGCGAATAGCT
>CADAWW010000062.1 GCA_902791675.1 uncultured Bacteroidales bacterium | reverse complement strand
GACTCTGATGGAAATTGTAATTCATCCTTAGCCTCGGTGACTTCCTGGCTTCTTCTGCCAAGTTCTCAATCAGATTTTTGTCTATCAGTTTCATATTCAATACCCTTGTTTTTATTTTGTCTGCTCTTCTACGTCGCAATGCAGGAAGCCCATTTCCTTGGCTTTCTCCTCGTTCATCAGGAAATAGACGACCTCACCCTCGTTGCAGAGCTCACCATTGCTGTTGGTTATCTCTGCGCTAATATAGGCCAGATTCCGAACCTGTTTGGACACCTTTGCCCTTATGGTCAGTTCCGGCTCGGTAGTCGAGATGGCCTTGCGGAACTTTACATTCAACTGTACGGTATAGCCGCTGGTCTGTAATTTGCGGGTGACAACCCATCCGCACACTTCATCTATAAGCGTACTGAGTATGCCGCCATGCATGGTATCTAACCAGCCCTGATAGTTCTGACTCGGATGCCAGGTACTTACGATATAGTCTCCATCCTCGTAGAACTCCATGTGAAGCCCAATGGGATTGTCTGGACAGCAACCGAAACAGTTATACCCTGTATGGTTGCGCCACGGGTTTATAATTTTTTTCATTTAATATCCTTGTTTAGCTCGCGATAATCCGAGAGTAGATTCCAGATTCCGTCTTCGGAAAGTACACCTCGTTTAAGTCCCTTAGGCAATCGTCCTGCCTCATCGTCGGCTAAGTCTTTCCGCCATTCGTCGCTACCATAATATTTTTCGAGTGCGGCAATGTCGTCCTGTAAAGATTTGTCGAGTGTTGCGGGATGCTGCTTCATGATGGAAGATAAGCGGTTCAGCCGCTGCTCCATTTGAGAAATCCGGCGTGTCTGTCTGGCAAACTCGAACAGCGACAGAGGCAGATGGCAGTAGCCGTCGGGAGTCTTGTCGAGGTAGGCCTGATGATACTCCTCGGCTGTATAGAAATTCTTTAAGGGCTGCTTCTCCACTGCCAAAGGCTGCTGATATTTTTCCTGCTCTTCGGCAAACATTTTTTCGATGACGGGTAAATCCCCCGGTTCTGTATAGTAGATACCAGTACGGTAGCGTGTACCCTCGTCGTGTCCTTGCTTGTTGAGACTTGTCGGGTCGATGGCCTTGAAGAACATCTCTAACAGAAACTCCAGACTTACCACATCGGGATTATACCTGACGTGAACAGTCTCGGCATAGCCTGTCTCGTCGGTATATACTTCCTTGTAGGTAGGATTCTCTGTATGTCCGTTGGCAAAACCCACTTCAGTTTCCAACACCCCCTCTATCTGCTTGAAGTAGTGTTCTGTTCCCCAGAAACACCCTCCAGCCAGATATATGTCTTTAGTTATTGTACTCATTGTTGTGTGATAATTTTATTTGATGAATTTTACCTTCGATGCATCACGGGGTCTGGCATCCGGCTGTTCGTCGGGATAACCGATGGCGATTATATATAGAAGCTTATAGCCTTCGGGGATGTCAAGGCTGTTGCGGAAGGCTTTGGCTTTCTCGTCTGTGGTGAGGAAACTTACAGGCCCCGTCTGAATACAGGTACCAAGTCCCAAAGACTGTGCTGCCAACATCATGTTTTCGCCTAAAAGACCAGCATCAAGGTCGAACCGACCATCTGCCGGAGCACACACACAGATAAGGTTCGGTGCGTTGCGGCACATATCCTTCACATCTGCCATCAGTTTTTGGTCTTCAATTATTCGTACAGCCCAGTTCTGCCAGTTCCTTGCACTTGGGGCGTTAATGCCAGCCAGTGCTACGGTTTCCAGTTTCTCATGTTCTACGGGCTTGTCCATATACTTACGCACAGAGCGGCGGGCCATGATAGTGCTGAGTACAGGATTCAGTTCCATGCAGATATCGGCCTCAATATTGCTTATCTTCTCTGTCGGTTCGTAGCGCTTGACAACTCTGCCGTCGCGCGAAACGAGGAACTTGGTGAAGTTCCATTTGATATCGGACTTCTTGTCGTAGTCGGCATCCTGTTTGCGCAGCATATTGTCCATAAACTTGCCTGTCTGGTCGGTAGTATCGAAACCCGAGAATCCTTTCCGAGCTTTCAGATAGGTAAAGAGAGGCGACTCGTTGGCGCCGTTAACGTCAATCTTGTCGAACTGTGGAAACTGGATGGCAAAGTTAGCCGTGCAGAACTGGTGAATCTCCTCGATGGAGCCGGGAGCCTGCTGACCGAATTGGTTACAGGGGAAGTCGAGAATCTCCAGTCCCTCGGCACGGTATTTCTCGTAGAGCGCCTCCAATTCCTTGTATTGGGGGGTGAAGCCGCAACGGGTCGCGGTGTTTACGATAAGCAGCACCTTACCCTTGTAGTCAGAGAGCGATACATCTTTGCCAGCATCGTCTTTTACCTTGATGTCATAAATGTTTTGTGCCGAAACACTCAGCACGCTTGCAACTGCCAGCAGGCAGATGGTCGTCAGTCTCTTCATAATGGTTAATTTAAGAACGTTTTTTACTTCTGGTATTTTGTGAATTGGTATTTCTCACAGGGAGCGAGGTGAAATAAGCCTTCCAACCCGGACAGAAGTTTATATGCCAGCGCCAGAAACGTCCCAGCAGGGAGTTTGGCTTTTTGTCGTAGTGTGCGCGGAATTTGCAGTTTTTACATTGATGTGCCATAATTTCTTTATTTCTTTAATGTATTAATAATAGAATCTAATTCTTGTGCCAGTCGCTGATAATCCTCCAGTTTCAGGGGACAGAAACGTAGTTCTTTTCCCATACCGGTGGGGATGGTCTTGTAGGCTTGCTCCTCCAACGCCTTGCCCTTTTCGGTCAGGCTGACGATTTGCTGGCGTTTGTCCTCTTTGCCTCTCTGACGAACCACAAGTCCCAGCTTCTCCATACGTTGGAGTAGGGGCGTTACGGTGTTTGTTTCCAAAAGCAGTCGATGGGCAATGTCGTTCACAGGTTGGTTGTCATGTTCCCAGAGTACCATCAGCACCAGATACTGCGGATAGGTAATACCCAATTCCGTCAGCATTGGTGTGTAGGCCTGTGTAACCAATCGTGTAGCTGTATAAAGACGAAAACAAATCTGATTATCCAGTAATAATTCGGGATGCATACCTCTTACCTCTTACATCATACATCTTTCTTCAGGAATGCCTCCACGTCCTTCTCGAAGTCCTTGGGCTCTGTGGTAGGAGCGTACCGCTTGATAGTCTCACCATCCTTCGAGATAAGGAACTTGGTGAAATTCCATTTGATGTCACTGTCCTTCTCAACGCTTTTGCTGATGGTTTTGAAGAGCACTTGGGCAGCCTTACCCTTTAGGCCCCGATACTCCTCAGTGGGAGCCTGAGCCTTCAGGTACTCGAAGATAGGCTGGGCATCGGGGCCATTGACATCTCCCTTCTTCATAATCTGGAAAGTTACACCGTAGTTCAACTGGCAGAACTCCTCGATCTTTGCGTCACCTTCTGGATCCTGTTCCTTGAACTGGTTGCAGGGAAAACCTATAACGACCAGTCCTTTGTCCTTGTACTTTTGGTTCAATTCCTCCAGTCCTGCAAACTGGGGCGTGAATCCACACTTGCTGGCTGTGTTCACAATCAGCAAAACCTTACCCTCAAACTCCTTGAAGTCTATTTCCTTTCCTTTGCTCGTAAGAGCCTTGAAATCATAAATTTTTGTCATACCTTATTATTATATTTAATATATTTGTGTCGTTCGCGACTTTTCTACTGCAAAGGTAAGGAGAATAATTTATATCGCAAGCGATTTACCGAGAGAATTAAGTTTGTTTAACAATAAATCGTGCGCGATATAATAAACGGTCCACAAAACGAAATATCTTCTATTATTCTCCATCCACGAAGACTTTCTTCACGGCATCGAGATAGCCATAGCCATACACATCGTCGGGCTGAAGGTAGCTTGTCTCGGTCCACTCGTTCCATGAGTTGATAGTGATGAGTGGGTGGAGATGGGGCCGTGCCTCAAGGTAAGCCTTAGCCTTGCGCAGAGCCTCTGCAAAGCGTTCAGGGGTGTTATTGCGAGTAACGGCACTCTTTTTAGTTCGTGGACTATTGTCCCAACCAATGCTTACGTGAGGGTAGTAGGGAATCGTAAATTCTTTATCAAGATTCTCCCATTCCATGTAAGCTTTCTCGAGAATAGCGGAGTAATCGTCATCTACATTGGTGAAATGGCAGAACTGATAGTGGGACATGCTGTTGAAACCCAATTTGCGGATGAAGGTATCGCGAGGCCGGTCGGTTTTCGCTGCATCAAAACCACTATAGTTGAATTGCGGTGACCACATGGTGAACTGGAGTTCAAGATCGGGGAAACCAGCCTTTTTAACTTCCGATCGAAACCAACGCAGTGCATCGGTAGCTTCCTCAACACCGCCTAGTCCTTCGATGAAAGTGGAAACCTCGTAAATCATGAATACAGGCTTTCCGTCGATTTTATAGTAGTTGGGCTGTTGGAAGAACATCTCGATATTGCGTCGGCACATCTTTTCGAATGCCTCGCGGCTTACGCCTCCGCGCCAGATGATGTTTTTCTCTCCCAAGTGGGCTATGCGTGTGTCCCAGTAGTTCTCCACGTTGTGGTTGGCCCACATGAGGTAGAAACGCATCTTATCACGGTTCTTGGCTTTCAGGAATCCGTTGGTTAGTGTCGTCTCCATGAAGGGACGTTCGTCGAACCAATACCAGTCGAAGATGAACACGTTTACACCATGCGATGTGGCCTGTTCTATTTCCATTTCCATTACGGCAGGGTCAGCCTCGTTGATGTAGCCCCATAACGGATGGCGATTCCAGTAATGCCCGGGGTTGCGTTGCTGCATGGTCATTACTGTCTCCCATTCTCCCAATCCCAGGGGCCAGAAGGGACGCAGGCGAGGGTCGTCGGCAGCATAAGCAGGGTATAGATACGCTGCCACATCGAAAGTCTTCTGACTTTTGGCTGCTACCATCACAACTGATAATAGCGCCAGACACAGAAGCATAGCGTTCTTTTTCATACAGAATATGCTTACAATGGCTTCGTCAGTTGGAAAGAGTCTTTACCCAATTCCCGATATCTTTCTTAGATGCATGGTTCAGCAGTTTTCCCTCTTTCCAATTGATATTAGGATAAGCTGCTTTCAGGTCTTTGCAAGCTTTCTCAATGCCGCTACTACCTGAGGTGGCAAATGGAATTACGGTCTTCCCCTTGAAGTCGTAGGATTCCATAAAGGTGTTAATAATCGTGGGGCAGGTGTACCACCAGATGGGGAAACCGACATAGATGACATTATAGTTCTTTATGTTTGGAAGTTTGTCCGTAATGGCCGGACGCGATGATTTGTCCTGCATCTCCAGTGTGGAGCGACTCTGTTTGTCACGCCAGTCGAGGTCTGCTTCTGTGTAAGCCTGTGCAGGTTTGATTTCGTGCAAGGTTCCTTTTGTGACTTCTGCCAGTTGTGTGGCAACACCCCTTGTAACACCTGTGGCCGAGAAATAGGCAACCAAAACTTTATTCTTACTTTTGTTTGTCTGAGCGCAGACACCAAGGCTGATTACTAACAATGCAGCCATAATCATTGTAATTCTTTTCATTTGATCTAATATTTTATGTTCTGTTTTTACTAATGTTCCTCACACTTGCTAATTAGGAAATACCGAGGCAAAGTTACGAAAAAACGAGAGAAGAGCGAAAGAAAAGTTTATTTTTCTTTCCTATTCCGAGTGCCAGTAACTTCGACGATAGCCAAAGTTACGAAAAGTCGAGAGCAGAACAAAAGATTTAATCTTTTTTATGCCGAGACGGAGTAAGTTCGATATCATAGATGTCAATGTTACGAAAAGTCGAGAAAAATGCAAAAATTTCAATTCAAAAACGTCATTCCCCTTTTTTTTTGTATTTTTGTGTCGGAGTTTTAGAATTGTACATGAAGATATGATGAAGAATCTATGTCTGTTAGGTGTAATAGGGTTGGTGCTGGCAGCTCCTTTATCCATTGGTGCACAACGTAAACAATCTTTCGATGAGGGCTGGCGCTTTCATCGTGGCCCGGCCATCAATGCCGAGGCAGTAAATTACGACGATTCCGACTGGCGCCAGGTTATTGTGCCTCATGACTTCAGCATGGAGCCTGTGGCATACGTTCATGACTATCGTGAGCAGTCGGCCGAGTGGCATAACTGGCAGGTGGGACCGTTCTCGCGCCTTAGCATCGGTGATTCCGATTCGGGGCAGACGGTGAGCGGATCGGGTTGGTATCGCAAGACATTCCGTCTGCCCGGCAACTCTGTGGATGAAGCCATCCGACAGAGGGTGTTCCATCTTCGCTTCGATGGCGTTTATAACCAGGCAGAGGTATGGGTGAATGGTAAGAAGGCTGCAATGAATGTCTTTGGATACATGCCTTTTGTGGTTGATTTGAACGCTGTACTCAGCGACAGGAAATATCGCAACGAGAAAGACGAACAGTTGGTCACCATTGCCGTTAAAACCATCAGCGAGGGACTAAATAGCCGTTGGTATGCCGGAAGTGGTATCTTCCGACATGTGTGGATGGAGGTGACAGACCAACTTCATCTGGACGAATGGGATACGTATGTTGATGCCTCGGTGATAGAAGGAAAGAATGCCAGGGTAGGGGTGTCTGCTAAAGTTTTCGACGAAAGTGGTGCCCGCCGTCCGGATTGTGAGATAAAGGTGGAGATAGCGGATGCCGACGGGCAAGTGGTGGCAAACGGGACTGCCCCTGTTACTCCGAAAGGCGAGGGGAGGGTCCTGCTGACTCTGAAGAGAGCAAAGCTATGGTCGGTCGATTCGCCTTACCGATATGCAGCTCGCGTTAGCCTGCATACTGCTGCCGGCGAGCACGATGCCCTGATAATTCCCTTTGGTGTGCGTTCCCTTGCGTTTTCTGCCGAAAAGGGCTTCCTGCTTAATGGTAAGTCTACTAAATTGCGTGGCGGTTGTGTCCATCATGATAATGGCTTGCTTGGAACTGCAGCTATCGACCGTGCTGAGGTGCGCAAGGCCGAGTTGTTGAAAGCACAAGGCTATAATGCTGTGCGGACCAGTCACAACCTGCCTTCTGTGGCCTTCCTGAATGCTTGCGACAGTCTTGGCCTGTTGGTCATTGACGAGTGTTTCGACCAGTGGGAGGAGGCTAAGCGGCGCGATGACTACAGCAATTACTTCTCGAAGGAGAAACAGGTTATCATAGACGGCAAACCAAAGGGAACGGGTGTCACCAATTTCGAGTACGATGCTGCATTGATGGTACGTCGCGACCGCAATCACCCCAGTGTTATAATGTGGAGTATAGGAAACGAGGTGGCCCAACGTTCCGACGTACCACGCGGCAAGGAGATAGCAGATGCCATCACTCGCGCTATCAAGCACGAAGATACCACGCGTCCTACCACTTTCGCTGTGTGTGACTATTGGGACCGTCAGGCACAGAAAATGACGTGGGAAAAGGATTCGCCAAGGGCATTCGAGAATGCAGAGGTAGGCGGCTACAACTATCAGACGCAGCACTACGAGAGCGACCACGAGAAATTCCCGCAGCGCATTATGTACGGCTCTGAATCATATCCTAATGCTGTGGCTGCTAATTGGAACCTCATAAACCGTCACCCCTACATCTTAGGCGACTTTGTCTGGACTGCCATAGACTATATTGGTGAGGCTGGTCTTGCTCACGCCCTTGAACGTAGTGACCGCGGACGCTGGATTCAACTGCTAGCCTGGCCGTGGTTCAATGCCTGGTGCGGTGATTTGGACCTTACGGGAGTGAAGAAACCTCAGTCCTATTACCGTGATATTGTTTGGGGTGAACGCCCGATAGCCATGGCTGTGCGTCCATCTGTAACAGACGGAGAGTACGAGGATGCACTGGGCTGGTGTTGGACAGCGGAGGAAAATCATTGGAACTGGCACGACAAAGCCTATTACGACGGACCGAACTCGTGCGGCTATCTGCCCGTTGACATCCGTCCCGAGAAATACGATAATGTTACGTTGAAGACAGGTGTGGTACACAATGTGAACGGTCGCCGCAGCGACTCCCTGCGAGTGAATGTCTATACGCGTGAGCCTCGCGTCCGTCTCTCCGTCAATAATCGTGTTATTGGTGAACAGGATGTCAATTCTGAAACCTATACCGCCACTTTCCGTGTGGTTTATGAGCCGGGCGAACTGAAGGCAGAGGTTGTTAAGGGAAAACGTGCAGAGGTGAGCTTCCGTACATCCGGTGCTCCTGCGTCCATACAATTCGTACCCGTTCAGGGCGGTATAGCCGACAGAGCGGCAGACAAGTCCGTCATTTCGTCCTCGCACAACGACCTTGCCTACATATATCTCCGCATAGTGGATGCCGACGGTAATCTGTGCCCTACAGCCGAGATACCCCTTGATATTAAAACTACCGGAGCCCGCCACATAGCCGTAGCGGGCACCGGTCATCCTTACGACCTCCGCTCTTTCCGCTCACTGAAGCCCACCACCTTCCGCGGTCAGGCTCTCCTGATTATCCAGCCGCAAGAAGAAAAGGGAGTGGTCGGCATCACGGCCTCTTCTCCTAAACTAAAAACGAAAGGCACCTTCAGCGTTGTTTTGGAATAAGAAGAGAAAACATTGGAGGGATGCTTAGAATCCGAGATGAGGCTTGGGACGTGGCACGTCGATAGGAACAATATCGGACGGTGTGAGCGTCAGAAGCTGCTTGCCTGAAATGTTCTTTCCCTTTGTGCAACGGTGGGCATGCTGAATGTAGATACGTTCCAACTGGTTGGCGACGAAACGGGCATTTCCCCATGACTGTGGGTCGCGGACACTATAGGCTTCGGTAAGCACATTTCTGTACTTCTGTAATGCCTGGCGTGTGAAATGGTATTTGTATTCGTCTATCCTACGTAAACTGATCTCTACGAGCTCATCCACCGTGAAGTCGTTGAACTCGAAACGGTTGGGAAAACGGGAATGAAGTCCTGGATTGGTGTCGAGCAGGCGTGTCATGGGCTCCTTGTAGCCACAAAGAACGACGGCTATGTCGCGTTGTTTCTCGTCGGCTAGCACTTCCATGAGCAGCTGGACAACAAGTTTGCCGGGGTCGTGGTCGTTCTTGCTGTTCAGCAAGTAAGCTTCGTCAATCATTAAAACACCTCCTTGGGCTTTCTCGATAATCTGGTTGACACTGCGTTCTTCGTCACCCCACAAAGTGCCGATGAAAGTGCTACGGTTGGCCACCACTACATGCCCTTTGGACAGCGCACCGGCTTCGCGCAAAAGAGAACCGAAGATTTTGCAAACGGTAGTCTTACCTGTACCAGGCCTGCCGAAGAAAATGCTGTGCAGCGACAACTCATGCACCTTGGCAGAAGGGAAGGTTTCCCGCAACATCTTATTATAGCGTGTCATCGCCAGCAGTTCCTCCAACCGTGCCTTGATGTTCTGACAACCCACCAGTTTGTCCAGCTCCTTTCGCGGATTCTTGAGTGGAGGCAGTATCTCCACGTTCACGGTGAGATTATTGTTCTGCTCTATGACGCCGGACGGCACGTCAACGGACAAATCCTCTTCTTCCTCCTCCTCTTCTTCTTCTTCCTCCTCCTCTTCTTTCTCCTCCTCCTCTTCTTTCTCCTCCTCCTCTTCTTTCTCACCTTCCTCCTTAACCGCTTCCTCCTCTTTCTTACCGGGTTTGTCAGCAAGAAACTCATTCAACATTCTGGTAAACTCATCTTCTTCACCTTCCTGAATGGAGCATCCAGACTGTGGAACCAAGTCCTCAATGACCTTCATAGCCTCTGTGCCGAAATGCAGGTCCTCGTCGGTGTTGACAGGAAACGTCTTGGTGGCCAGATTCTCGAAACGGTCGAGGACGGTAATACCCATCTCCTCCCATACAGACGGCATGTCTTTGTAATTGATGAGCTTGCTCTCGGTAAGCAGGACTCCCCGAAGATGGTAGCTGAGTTTCTTGTCCCTGAGTCTGCGTTGGAGTAGCAGCATGGTTTGCATAAGATGCCATACCGGACTGATCCTACTGCTGGACTGCGTGAAGTAACGGGGCGGCTCGTCGTTGAAAAGCTCTTCGTCGGCCAATTCTTCCATGCTGCCGCAACAGTCCAGGCAGACCAGCACCAAGCAATAGGGATTGATATATAAATATATAGGGTTATCTTGTAGATAGGGGTTGAGACCTGTAAGATGTCGGGAATAGACCAGAGGGGCGTCGGCCAGCATATCAAGGTAATTCCAGATATTTTCCCTTGTTCTCTTCTTGAATCCGTAGATAAGGCCGTATTGTTCACTGATATTTTTCATAATCGTTACCTTTTAAATGAAATATGAAGAGTTATTAATGATAAAGATAAGTAGGTAATTCGATACCCTGTCCCTCCAGGAACAAGGCATCGGTAGCTTGCTGTTGTTCGATGGCCTCTATTTCGGCCGCGAAGTCATCGAGTTCCACACGACAAAAGTCGTATTTCTCTGCCCAGAAGTAATTGTACTCACTCCGAGCATATCGTTCCATAACGGCACATTCCGGATGACCCATCTCTCGCCAAAGGGCATCGATACGCTGCCCTAATGCAAGGCTTTCCGGTTCAGAGAGCACGCTGTCTATCCTGACGTAGTTGGGATTTACGGGGACGCAGATCCAATCGTCATAATCCTTCCAGCACATCAGTTGCAACGTAAACTGCCAGACCTTGATGGCCCACCAGGGATGTCCGGTATGGGCACAGAGCTCACCAAGAAGCAAGCCGTAGTGATATTTCATACGGCTATTCTGGGCACAGCGAATGGAATGAATCCTGTAGTTTACGATATGGCTAAGCAGTTGGGTATCCAACTGTACCACACCTTTTTCCGGTGTGCAACGGCACACCCGATAGAATTTGATTTTTCTCATATTCAATCACAATAATTTGTAGCAAAATGTCAAAGAGCACAATTCACCCTAACAATCTTCAGACTCGGATAAAGTTCTTCAGTCTCAAACTTTTCGGTAATAGATTGTTCTTGTCATAAAATTCGTTATTTGCTATAAATTTTTGTGATTGAATGTGTAAATCGGTGGCAAAATAATATATAATTTCGGAAACGGCCAAATGTTTAGACTTTTTTTTGTAACTTCGCCCTCAAAATGGAACATTTAATAAAACTCTTATATCTTATGAATAGCTATTTAAAGCAGATTATCGCATTGGCAATGCTGTGGATTATTACTATAGGAATCACGGCACAGCCACGTATCTCCATTTTCTTCGATCATGTGACGGAAATAGCCCGTCAGGAAAAGATTTCTGTTAAAGAAGCAGCACAACGAGTGCGAAATCTGGGTGTGGAAGGTATTGATGTGAGGGTGTCGACGAGTGAGGCTCAACTGAACATGTTGGACTCTTTGGAATTCATGAACGCTTCTGCTATTGCAGACATCAATTTTGTGGAGGGTGAACAGCCCGAAGCGGAACATCAGGCAATAGATTTCATGAAGCGTCACGGATACAAGCGTCTGCTTATCATTCCAGGATTGTTGCCGAAGGATGCTGCTCCTGAAAAAATGGAGGAGGTGTCTGGAAGAATTGCAGCATTCGTTAAGAAAGCAAGTAAAAAAGGTGTGGAGGTTATGGTAGAGGATTATGATAATCGGCGTTCCCCCTGTTATAATACGGCTGCCTTAGACCATCTTTTTGCCGACTCGAGAAAACTCAGACATGTGTTTGACACAGGTAATTACCTTTATTGTGGTGAGGATGTGATGATGGCCCTTCGTCACTTCCTTGGAAAAATCCGTCACGTACATCTGAAAGACCGTAAGGCGATGCACGACAATGCTTCTCTGCCCATCGGTACAGGAATCGTCCCTCTCAAAGAGGTGATTCGTGAACTGTTGAATAGCGGCTATAAGGGTTGGTTCACTGTGGAGCATTTCGGATCACCATCTATGTTGGAATATACAACCCAGTCGGTTGCCAACATCCAGGCTGCATGGGAGGGGACGCAAAAGATAATGTAGCATTTGGATGGTAAGCATAAGTTTGCTCTGAGGGATTAGATGGAAAAAACGGAAGTTTCCATATTTCAGCGTCCCATCTGGGTGACCGTATTTGCTCTAACATCAGCAATAGCGTGGGGATGGGCCTTCCCGCTTATCAAGGTGGGCTTTTGTGCCTTTGGCATCACGGCAGATATGACTGGCAGTAAGATGCTCTATGCGGGCATCAGGTTTGCAGCGGCTGGACTGATTGTATTGTCTGTTGCCCGTAGCAGTGGACGTTCGTTCAATGCTGACATTAAAAAAGACTGGTGGTTCTTCCTTGCCTTCGCACTGATGAACACTACGCTTCACTATTTCTTTTTCTATGTTGGTATGTCTCATAGCGAAGGTTCGCGTGCAGCTATTCTCAATTCGTTGAGCACCTTTCTGGTAGTGTTGCTTGCCTGTGCTTGCTTCAAGAGTGACATACTGACCTTGAGGAAGTTTTTCGGATGTGCCGTCGGATTCGGCGGTATACTTGCCCTGAATTTCGGTGGGGGCGAAAGTGGGCAGTTTACCTGGCTGGGTGATGGAATGATTATCCTTAACGCTATCTGTGGGGCCTGCTCCAACCTGATGACTCGTGGACTGAGTCGAAGGATAGATGTTTTCGTTGGTACTGGCTATAGTCTCACCCTTGGAGGCTTGCTGCTTATCATCCCCGGGTTTACCCTTGGCGGGACGCTGCCTCATGTAAATGTGCTCGGCATTGTCTGTCTTGTCCTGCTAATCGGCATCTCTGCAATTGGATTCGCACTCTACAACAAACTGCTCAGTTTGAATACTGTGGGAAAGGTTGCTATATACAATTCGCTGATACCTATTGTCGGGGCCGTCACCTCCTGCCTCTGTCTTGGTGAGATTTTCCATACCAAGTACGTTCTTGCCGGAGGACTCGCGGCTCTGGGTATCTACATCATCAATAAAGGCAAGAACTGATATATCACGGATTGGGTACGACTCTGACAATTAAATGTTTTATGCTTCTGCCTGAGTGACACCCAAGAACTCGCGGGCTTTTTGTAAGGCTACATCGATGTGGGGACAGATGTGGTCAGGGTTCATTTTGTCATAGAAATGGGCTTTCTCCAACTGAGCGTGAACCTTGGGCGTAACACCGGAAAGGATGACGTGAATGCCCTGCTCGTGGTTCATCTCAATGAGGTTGGCAAGGTTGTGAATACCCGTTGAGTCAATAAAGGGTACCTTGCGCATACGAATAATCTGTACCTGTGGGCGACGGCTGGAACTGAGGTTGAGCATGAGGTCGTCGAACTTGTTGGCGATGCCGAAGAAGTAGGGGCCGTTAATCTCGTAAACAGCACATCTCTCGGGAATAAGCAGATGCTCCTCGTGCACATCCATGTCGGCTTCATCACTGGGGTCAATTTCGTCGCGGATGACAGAAATTTCGGTAGTCTCCATAACACGTTTGATGAAGAGTGCGCAGGCAATGATAAGACCTATCTCGATGGCAATGGTGAGGTCGAAGATGACGGTCAGGAAGAAAGTTACCAACAGAACGGTAACATCGCTCTTGGGATTTTTGAGGAGGCCCTTGAAGGTACGCCATCCACTCATGTTGTAGCTGACGATAATCAGCACGGCGGCCAGAGCAGCCATGGGGATGTATTCGGCAAAGGGCATCAGTACCAGCAGGATGAGCAGCAACACAACAGCATGGATGATACCCGCAATGGGGGTGCGGCCTCCATTGTTGATGTTTGTCATGGTACGTGCTATGGCTCCTGTGGCAGGGATTCCGCCAAAGATGGGGGTTACCATATTGGCCACACCCTGGGCTATAAGCTCCATGTTGGAATCGTGTTTGTCTGAGATAACGCCATCGGCCACCGTAGCGGAGAGCAGGCTCTCGATAGCACCTAAGATAGCAATGGTGAATGCTATGGGCAGAAGGGTCTGGATAAGCTCGAAGGTAATGGTGGGAACCACCATCTCGGGCAGCTGAGCCTGAATATGGAAACGGTCGCCAATGGTGTCGATACCCTCAATGCCAAACTGATTCTTCAATACCAGTACAGCAACGGTTCCCAGTTGAAAGTACTCAGGTTTCGGAAGTAGCAAATCCACTTGCCGATAAAGTCGCCAGGTGTTTTCAAAGGGATGCGAATCACTTCGCCCGTATTGCTCACAGCCTCTTGGGTAAGACCCAGCACATCGCCCATCTGTGTGGTGAAGATAGTGGCGGCAATACCTGCCGTAAAGCCGATGATGATGGGGTAGGGAATGAACTTGATGACGGCTCCCAAGCGGAAAGCACCCAAGCCGATGAGTATCACACCAGCAAGCATGGTGGCGATGAGAAGGCCCTGCAAGCCATACTCGGGATTGTTGACAATGCCATATATGATGACGATAAAAGCACCCGTGGGACCGCCAATCTGTACCTTGGTTCCACCTAAAACAGAAATGATAAAACCAGCCACAATGGCTGTGATGATACCTTTCTCGGGGGTTACGCCTGATGCTATACCAAAGGCAATGGCTAAAGGTAAAGCCACAATACCTACTATAAGACCGGCCATCAGGTCTTTCATGAATGTCTCGCGGTTGTAATTTTTCAGGCAACCGATGATCCTGGGTGTTAATCCTTT
>CADAWW010000061.1 GCA_902791675.1 uncultured Bacteroidales bacterium | reverse complement strand
GTTACCTGACGGTTAGCCTTCAGGTATGCATAGTTACCGATGGGGAACTCATTGTTAGGAGCAACTGCATCAGCATCGTTAGCCCAGGTGGTAAGATATTGAACAGCATCGTCGTTCAACTTTCCTCCGCCAATAGCGAGGAGAGCCTGGTTGCGGGCTGTTGTCAACTCTGCATAGTTGGTAGCAGAAGTATTAACCTTTGTTGCCAACTCATCGATAGCAGCACTCAACTCACTCAACTTGGCAAAATCTGTACACTCCTTAATTTGTGCAATAAGTGAACCCATCTCATCCAATAGGGCCTTCTCAGCAAACATATCAGGATCATAGTTAGCCTCTGCAGCTTTTGTAATGGCATCACGGTCAAGAACAACTGTATAGCTGTCACCAAGAGTTAGCTCAGACATCTGCTGAAGACCATCAGACATACACTGGTCAAGTTCAACCTTAAAGTATCTGAACTCAGTTGTATTCGGCTCTGTAAGTGTAAAATAAGACTGTGTATAGTTGGCAGCAGGAAGCTGGTTCATTCCTGTTCCAGCTGGAACATTAGCCTTGTCATCGAGTAACACCCATCCTTCAGCATCACGGGTAACACTTTCTTCGTTAGTGGCGTTCATACCATAAATCTGCCACTGTCTCCAGTTACGACCGGGATTTGCCTGGGTATCGTTAGCAGTTGTCAAAGCATAGTAAGACGGAGCCATGGGACGTGAAGCCTTGAAGATGATGTAACCTCCGTTAGCTGTTGCGCCCTTTTGTCTATTAGTAAAACTACAGCACCACTTGGTAGCACTTGTGCCATCAAACAAATTGGCCTGACCTTCATTTGCGAAGCCTTCAGGTGCACCAGCCTTGTAGATAAAATTAACAGGCTCGTCTGTGGCGGTTGGCAGATTATTAAGATAATCAAGATAAGCCAGGAAAGAGCCGTAGGTACCCAATCCCCATTCTGCCATCTGCAAATACACATCTGCACCCTCAACGGACTTTGTGATCTCAATCCAGAAATACTGGTAAGCGGTCTTACCGTCAGCCTGGTTGAAATCCAGATCTTTGTGGCCAAAATTTTCGGCGGGAAGAGGTTCGTCTTCGCGGTCATCGATCAGCGTCCAGCCTTCGCCCTCACGAACGGCAGCTTCGTCATTTTCGAAGTTACCTCCATAGATTTTCCAGGATGCCCAATTACGACCAGGATTTGAGCCAGTGTCGTTACCGGTTACAAGGAAATAGAATGTAGGAACTACAGCTTCATCGGCCTTAACAATAATGTACATCTTGTTGGCAGAGTTAGCCTGATCAATAGGCCATGAGCCCTCATCATCAAGACTGGGATCAAACCAGCCTCCCCATTTGGTATTCTCTTTTTTGTCAACCAATTTGTCGTAGGCCTCAGCGTGTGACACAGAACTCTGGCCATAGGATAGCATTCCATCCAAAGCTGTGAGCTCTTTGTACTGTGCCATGACACTCTGACTGGATAGCAACATCATAGCTGCAGCAAGAGAGAGAACCATTTGCTTAAGTGTAAATCTTTTCATTGCACTTTTGGTTTTTAGTTAATAATTAAAGTTAAAATATTTGTTGTTAATTAATTTTTCTTAAACATCCCAATACACCTTGACATGATTTTCTTCTATAAATTGCACGAAAAGCATACAAAAATAGGAATAATTCGTCACAATTTAACCTATTTATAAGTTTTTACTCTTCATGTTTAACGTTATTTAACAAGTGGTGATACTACTTTGCTTCCAGGACTCATTTGACAACTACTTTTTTACCATTAACAATGTAAATTCCCTTCTTTGATTGAGAATTGAGAGTTGAGAATTGAGAATTGGCTTTACGACCACTCAAATCATAAACAGTTTCCACTTCTTTGAAGTTCCCCTCGATTTTTGCGGCTGGGGCAGAAGAGAGAGTTCGTATTCCCGTTTCGTTCTCTTTATTTGTAAACAAGAAGTCAAAAGGTGTATAGTTCACAGCCTGCAAGGTCGAGTTATTTGTCTGCTCATCTATCAATTCCCAGCAATCTGCATCAGGATCTTCCGTATAGACATTACTTCCGTACAATCGCCAGCTGGTTGGATTACGCTCAGCATTGTTACGTGTATCATTTGCCGTATAGATGCGGTAACCGTAAGGAACGACTTCTTCTTGTGCATCGTATAGGAAATAGACATAGCCGCGGAACGTCCCACAATATTTAGTGTATACATTATTATCACCGGCATTGGGCCAGTCTTCGTACGGAATATCACTCTCTAATCCATTATATATATATAAATCGGGATACTCTTCTGCGTTTTCGTCTAGAATATCAAACTCAGCAAATTGGATAGTACCATATTTTCCTCCCCTTATGCTGTTAACCTCCCACTTGTAATAGCGGTAGCTTTGCAACTCCTTGCCATTGTTAGTATAGATTCCATCTTTATAATAAACTATGCCACTGGAAGATTTTAAAACAGGATGCGCGTCAGGCTTGCGACCATTATCAATATTCTGTCTCCACAAATCTCTTCCAGCGCCTGTATTCAGAAGGAAGCAGAGTGAACCCGACATAACATCCACCGGCGTAACTCTTTCAACCTGACTGGAATAAGCATCGTAACAATTCTGTAATTCTAATACATTATCTGTTTTTGCAAATTCATATCCCTCAGACGCGCCCTTAACCTTACCGGCATTATAGCAATCGGTGATATACAACTTACCCAGAGATGGTGCGACAAAAGCTGCTGTCAGACTGTCGGCAACTATCTTACCTAAGTTGTACGACTCCTGAATGTAGACATTGGCCAATCTACGGGCAAAGCCTACGAATCCGGCAGCATATCCGCCTGTCGCAGTAACAGTAGCAGCGGTACTGCATCTCTTTATCCTGACATTTCCCATCCGGACATATCCTATCAAACCTCCCACATAGTTGTCGCCTGAGACAGAACAAGTTGCATCCAAGTTCAAACCCTGTATCTCAGCACTCGAACCTGCCATGCCAAAGAACCCGACATTGTCACTTCCTGATATTCTCAGATTACTGATGGTGTGACCTTTGCCATCGAACTTGCCGCTATATTGCACCTTTGTATTCCCGATAGGAGAAAATTCTGTCTGAAATTCAGCCATGTCTAAGTCGGCATTCAACACAGCTTCTGCCTTAGTCTCACCACCATTTACAATTTCAGCAAAGGCACAAAGGTCTAATGGCGTGTTTATCTGATAAACGCCATTAACTTGACGAATTGTTCCATACGAAAGCATCTCGTCCATCCAGGCAACACGATTGAATACAAAATCACGCACGCGATTTACTTCCTTTTCCCATGATCCGGGAACTTCGGGATTAAGAGAAAGCCATTGGTGAAGATAAGGCCAACGTATGAAATTAAGATTGGCAGATGCACGGACTTCATTCCGTAAAGAATCCACATCAGCAGCCACATCGTCTGGCTCAAAGGCACCGCTTTTGCGCAGTTTCGCCCACATCCCCTGCAATTGAGCAAAAGCCGACGGGTCGGAAAGGACACGATCGACAAAGTCTGTCCAGTTGCCTGTGTCGCGAACCTTGTATGTCCAATCCATTCGCTGATTAGCGGGATAAGTTGTCTGGTCGTTTTCAAGAGCCAGGTCTGCATCCCAGACAGGACCCACATAGAAATGGTCGTCGCCACGGTCCTTATACAGGAAAACCTGACACAGCATGTCAGTATTACCGTTGAACTCACTCACTAGAATATGTCTGAGAAAAGTCTCCATGTCTAGGACAGAACGCATACCTTTCTCACTGTCTGTATAATCCGGGCTATAGACTGTTTCTTCCATATTATTCCAGGCATTCTGGATATACCAGAACTGTTCAGACTGCATAATATCATCATCCGGATCATGGATAGAAATGGGATTACCATACGTGGAGTAGAAATAATAAGGCTCTCGGCTGGCATTATTATCGACCTCGACATAATATCCGCCTGTAATATTCTCTTCATCGACATCTGTTTCTGTCATCTCCGTTATATCAATGCGTCCCTCGTGAACATCAACGTGGTCGGCAAGGGTATAGGTTCCATGATAATCACCGTTTACAATAAGGTCCACTACCTGACTCCAGGGTGTCCACTTCATCTCTGCCCGTTTCGACATGGCCCATGCCACGGGGTTACGCATCAGCGATTTATCGCGGTAACTATTGATGAGAACCCACTTCTTGGCCTTCACTGGCGATTCATTATGTCCATCTTTCATTACATGATGACTCTTGCCGTCGTTATATTTCATACGAAAGGCTTTGTTCTCGTGCGTTGCGGAATAATTACCCCTCACACGGAAGAGAATAGGATACTCCTGTATGCGAGTACCATTCTCGTAAATAAGAGCTGATTGCGACTCAAAATCCTCTCCTCTCTCCTGAGGCATGATTTCATCCTGAACATGAACACTAAGGGTAGGCAGATTTGTTATCTGGTAGAACTGGCTGTCATCTCCCTCGCCTTCATGACCGTAAAACTTCAGTTCCGCTATTGTGCAGTAAGAACCGGCTCCACCGACATACCGTACATAACGAACGCCACGACTTACATCCACATCAACTGTTGTCGGCACGTTGGATTTGGGCTTCTTAGTTATAAGATAAAGCGGGAGGGCATCCATGAAATTCGGGTCGTTTCCACCTTCAAAAAGAGAAAGTAACAAACAATCCGGTCCGTTATAAGTGGCAGAAGAGGTATAACTGATACGCGTTATCACATGAGGCGAGCCCAAGTCCAATCCAACCCATTGTCTCGTGCTGTTCACCGTGGTAAAATAGGTTGAGGGATCATCGTCAAAAGCTTTTGCTGCACCCGACAAGTTGGATGATGCCAATATGGTTCCCGTCAGCAGTTTGTCTATACTGGCATCATATGCATAAGAATTAAAATGGAATAAAAGCAGTATAAGTATCGCCTTAAGCTGTTTACCAAAATTCATAACTAATACACTCTACAAGCAAGTTTTTAAGCTTCTTTTCTTTAATTTCGGACGCAAAAATATAAAATATTTTGAGAACAAACAAAAAAATATTATATTTGCAGACAAAATATTCTATAAAAAGTGTGATTATGGGAAAGAAAAAAAGCGGAGGCGTCCGCCTCAAGAAGAAAAATCTGGAACAGATGGTAATTGCCCTGTTTGAAGAGAATCCGACACAGGTTTTTGAACTGAAAACCCTTTATCGGGAACTTCACTTGAATACGCATCCGGCTAAAATGCTTTTAATGGATGTACTGGAAATGCTGCTGATGGATGATTATATCAAGGAGCAGCCCCGTTTCTGCTACACACTCAATAACCCCACCCAGGTGATGGAGGGAATCTTCCGTCGTAAAGCTAATGGCAAGAATACCTTTGAACCCGAAGATGGCGGAGAACCTATTCTGGTTGCAGAGCGCAACAGCATGCACGCCATGGATGGCGATAAGGTTCGGGTAACCATGCTGGCACGCCGTAAACACCATGTTCGCGAGGCTGCTGTTACAGAAATCCTGAAACGCAGCGATAAACAATTTGTGGGAACCCTGCAGGTAAGCAGGAACTATGCATACCTGCTTACTGAGGACCGCACGCTGGCCAACGATATCTTTATCCCTAAAGCAAACCTGAAGAAAGGTCGTACAGGAGACAAAGCAATTGTAAAGATTGTGGAATGGCCGGACAATGCCAAAAACCCTATCGGGAAAGTAATAGATATTCTGGGTAAAACTGGCGAGAACAATGCCGAGATGCATGCTATCCTTGCCGAATACGGCCTTCCATACGTATATCCTGCTGCAGTTGAGAAAGCCGCCCAGAAGTTGAAGCCAGGTATTACCGAGGAAGAGATTGCCCGCAGAGAGGATATGCGCGATGTCATGACTTTTACCATCGATCCACGAGATGCAAAAGACTTTGATGACGCCCTAAGTATTCGCGAAATAGCAAACGGTAAGTCATCAAATGGTAAGTTATATGAGATTGGCGTCCATATTGCTGATGTCAGTCACTATGTTACGGAAGGCTCTATTATAGACAAGGAAGCGCTGAAACGTTCTACCAGCGTCTATCTGGTTGACCGCACCGTCCCCATGCTACCCGAACATCTTTGCAACTACATTTGCTCTTTGCGTCCCGATGAGGAAAAACTCACTTATAGCGTTATCTTTAAGATGAACGAGAAGGCCGAGGTGAAAGACTGGCATTTAGCTCATACCGTCATAAAGAGTAACCGACGCTTTACCTACGAGGAGGTGCAGAAAGTACTGGAGGACCATCACGAGGCCAGCGAGGAAGATTATAAAGCCCCTGGAGACCATCAGGCACCGCTAACTACCGATGCCGAACCTGCAGAAAACTTTGCCAACGAACTTATCATCCTGAACCGCTTAGCTAAGGAGTTGAGAAGGAAGCGCTTTGCAAATGGAGCCGTTGACTTCGACCGCTGCGAGGTCCGTTTTGAGACAGACGAGAAAGGAAAGCCCACCAGCGTTTACTTCAAGGTGGCCAAGGATGCCAACAAACTGGTGGAAGAATTCATGCTGCTGGCCAACCGCACAGTAGCAGAAAGCATCGGCAAAGTTCCAAAGAACCAAAAGCCGAAGGTGCTCCCCTATCGAATTCACGAAGCACCCGACCCTGCCAAGCTCATGAACCTGTCGGATTTTGTAGGTAAGTTCGGATATAAACTTAAAACTCGTGGCAATAAAGGTGAAATGAGCAAAAACCTGAACCGGATGCTTACCGAGGTGAAAGGCAAGAAGGAACAGAACATGATAGAAATGATTACCCTACGCGCCATGATGAAAGCAAAGTACAGCACGCACAATGCAGGACACTACGGTTTGGCATTCGACTACTATACGCATTTCACTTCACCCATCCGCCGTTATCCCGACCTGATGGTTCACCGTCTCCTTACCAAATATGCTCAAGGCGGACGCTCTGCAAATCAGGATAAGTACGAAGAACTCTGCGAGCATTGCAGCGAGATGGAACAGACAGCTGCTCAGGCAGAACGCGCCAGCATCAAGTACAAACAAGTGGAGTTTATGAGCGACCACATGGATGAAACCTTCGAGGGCACCATCAGCGGTGTAACGGAGTTCGGAATCTACGTAGAGGTTAACGAAAACAAGTGCGAGGGAATGATTCCGCTGCGCGACTTGGATGATGACTACTACGAGTTCGACGAGAAGAACTACCGCCTTCGCGGAAGAAGCCGTCACCATTGTTACAATTTAGGCGATACGGTAAAGATTCAGGTCGCCCGTGCCGACCTCTACCGCAAGCAACTGGATTATAAGTTAGTTCGCTAGAGGGTTTAACTTCTCTCGCACGTAGAAAAATTTACTGGTACACGTAGAAAATATTTTTCCTACACGTACCAGTAATTTTTATCTCGTTAATGTATTCTCTTACACAGAAAGAGAGACCATTATTTCTTTTGGTTCTTCTTGAACTCCTTCACCGCCTTCTCCATCATCTTCTGATATTCAGGCATACTCTGCAAACGAGCAAAGGTAACACTGCCGCAAAGACGTCCGGCATCCACATCACTCTGATAATGGAAGCCCACAATAACACGACTCTGCCCCAGTTCGTATGCCACCTTCATAATCTCCTCCGCATGGTCAGGGTCAATCACCATAAGTGCCAAGCCTACCAACCACGAGGCATGGGTGTGGCCAGAGGGATAGCTGGTAAAATCCTCAGGATTCTCATGGCGGGGATCACTCGTAGGCTCTTTATACTGCTGATAAGGACGAACTCGGTGGAAGTAGCGCTTAGCACTAGCTCCACCCTGCTGCTCTGTCAGATGCAGACGTGAGAACAGCCGGTACATCTCGGGATACCTGTCGGCTGTCAGTTCAATGCCGATAGCCTCTCCATAACGTTCCATAAAGTAACGAGCGCAGATGCCTGCATCAGCTATCGCCTGCTGACCGCGCTCGGTCTCGCGGATGGATTTTCCCCACTGATACTGTGTCCAGTCATAAAAGAAACGCGAATCAGTAAGTGATGGTGGTGCAGGCAGAACCTTCTCCATGTGCGGAGCATCGGCCATCTGATAAAAAGGTGTAAACTTCTCTTTTGTAACATCGTCTTGAGCAAAAGAGTACAGGAACATAGGCAGCATTACTGCCAGTGAAAGGATTTTCTTATTCATTTTGTTCATAGCATTTTGATAATTCAGTTAAACTCTGTGCAAAAATACATTATTTTATGTATCCGGACAAACAAACAAGTAAAAGAAGTCCTGAAAAGCACATATTTTCTCATATTGCTTGCACATTATTATGCATATCGATAAATTTGCAGAAGGATTTTAACTAAACGCTAATAAACATGAAAGTAAAAAACACATTTATAGCAGTATTAGTATCGGTATTCGCACTGGGCATAAATGCTGCTGAGAGAGAATACACTAAATTAGACTCTAGACTGAAGCACGGAGGACAACAGACATGGATGATGAAGAAAGCTTCCGATATTAAAGGAACAGGAGCAGAGATTTCCTCCATTAACTTCAACACTGATAATTGGGCAGAAGCCATTGTCCCAGGAACGGTCCTGACCAATCTGGTAGAGCAAAAGGTATATCCGGAACCCTACTACGGTCAGAATAATTACCTCAAGAACAATCTTATCCCCGATTTGTCAAAAGCCGGTCATGAATTCTATACATACTGGTTCCGTACCGAATTCGAGATTCCGACAAAGTTCAAGAACCGCCGTATCTGGTTAGAGCCGGAAGGAATCAATTACCGTGCCGAAATATGGGTGAACGGTTACCTGGTGGGTAACATGGCAGGCATGTTCAACAACCAGCCCTATGATATTACAGACAAAGTTAAAGCAGGAGAGAAGGCAGTCTTGGCCATTCGTGTATATCCTGTCGATATACCTGGCACCAGTTTGCCCAAGTCGTGGGGTGCCGTTGGCGAGTGGCACAACGGAGGAGACGGATGGATGGGACAGAACGTAAGTCAACTTATGACCGTTGGTTGGGACTTTACCTACAAGGATGGTATTCGTGACCGCAATACAGGCATCTGGAAGAGCATACGCCTCTATAGCACAGGAAACATCCAACTGCGTAATCCGTTTGTTACATCCCAACTCGCACATCCCAATTATGACAAGGCGGCAGCAACAATAAGTGTGGATGTATTCAATCCCAATACACAAACCTTTGAAGGAATCGTCCGAGGAAAGATTCTTGGTACAGATATCAAGTTAGAGAAAAAGGTTCAAATGATGCGGGGAGAGCATAAGACCATCACCTTCACACCAGAGGAATTTCCCCAGTTGAATATAGATAAGCCACATCTTTGGTGGCCGAAAAACAAGGGAGAACAGCATCTGTACACATTACAGCTGACATTGACGAATCTTTCCAACGACCTGTCTGACAGCTTGCAAACACGTTTTGGTATCCGAGAGGTATTAGCCACACGCGAAACACCGGATAAGTCCAAGATGTTCCTGGTTAACGGACATAAGATGTTCGTCAGAGGTAGCAACTGGATTCCCGAAGCTATGCTGCACACAGACGACAGTCGTATGGAAACCGAGTTGGCCTATACCAATCAGAGCGGCATTAATCTGCTTCGCCTCTGGGGTGGCGGTATAGCCGAGAGCGATCGGTTCTACGAACTCTGTGACGAATACGGCATTATGGTATGGCAGGAATTCTGGATGACCGGGGACACCCGTCATCCCCTTGATGAACCATTGTATCTTGCTAATGTGGAAAGCACAGTTAAGCGCATCCGCAACCATCCGAGTATCATCTTCTATGTGAGTAGCAATGAGAGCACCTGTGTAACGGGAGCCGAAGAACTCATCAACCGCTTAGACGGCACACGTCCCTATCAGATGCAAAGCGAATGCGACGGAGTTCACGACGGCAGCCCTTATAAACAAGTTAATCCCATGCGACACTACGAAAATACCGCTTCCGATCGGGGTAGCCGTGTGGATGGTTTTAATCCCGAATATGGCGCTCCCACCCTACCTATTGTCGAGAGCCTACGAGAAATGATGCCCGCTCAAGACCTCTGGCCTATGAACAAGGAAACCTGGGACTATATGGACGGAAGCGGATTCCATCTGATGACAACCGTCTATACAGAAATGACGAATCATTATGGTGAATCCAGGAATATCGAGGAGTTTGCCCGCCGCGGTCAGATGGTCGGCGCCATCAATAGCAAGAGTATTTGGGAGGTATGGAACGAGAATAAGCTGGGCTACGGCGATCGTTGGTGCTCAGGCCTTCTTTTCTGGTACCACAACTGCCCCCATCCTCAGGTATGCTCCCGTATGTGGGACTGGATGCTCGAGCCGACAGCATCGCTCTACCATACCATGCACGCATTGGAACCGGTACACGTACAATATGATTATCTGACAAATACGGTCTCCGTTGCCAATGATTATCTGCAAGAGCAAAAAGGCCTTACCGTAATCGCTCAGGTCTACAATATGAATAGTAAGCGGTTACTAACGCTTCAAAACAAAACCGATGTCCCTTCTGATGGAGTTGCTAACGATGTGCTGAAGATAGACTTTCCGGAAAACATATCACCTGTTCATTTCATAGCTCTACAGGTGAAGGATGCCAAAGGTAAAGTGGTGAGCAAGAATTTCTATTGGCGCTCCACCAACAAATACGAAGGGAAAAATACCATAACCGGTCCTTGTACTGCCGGCTTCGAGCCTTTAGGCGATATGACAGCAGCCAATCCTACCGTCAAGGTGAAAGCCTTGGCTGACCAAGACAACATGCACCAATGGCAAGTGGTCATAAGAAACAGCAGTAATAAGATAGCTTTCTTCTGCCAACTCCTGCTAACAGACGAGAATGGGAATGCCGTTCACCGGACTCATTATTCAGATAATTTCATTACCTTACTCCCAGGAGAGCAGGAAACCATACTGGTACGAACATCCCAAACGCAAGGTAAAAAATACCGATTCAAGTTCAACGAGAATATGCAACCGTCCAAGATTATTGCCCTGTAACATCAGGGCAATATCTTTTTACGGCCGTTAACGATGTAAATTCCCTTTTTTAATCGAGAGTTGAGCGTTGAGGGTTGAGAATTAACTTTGCGTCCTTGGAGGTCGTAGAGACTCCCCTTCTCTCTCAGAGAGGCGTTAGGGGTGAGACTTTCTTCACTTAAAGATGTCTCATATTCCGCAACCGTTTGTCCATAAAGAGCGAACTCATAAATACGGGTTGTGTAACCGTCGCCCTGCTCCCCATGAACCATCTGCAGGCGGAAACTCTGCGCAATAACAGGCTCTTCCAGCAAGCGCGAAACCTTATTCATTTGGTTCGAGGTGATGTCAGCAAAATCTACCCATGTACCATTATCGGCCTGATACTGCAACTTAAAAGCCTCCGCTACATAGCCTCCACTCTCACGGGCAGCGCAAAGCACCATCCAAAGGTCTATGCGAACAGGTTCGGCAAAGGTATATTGCAAGTAGGGAGTCTTACTCTGCGAACTGGTAGCGCACCACTTTGTAGTCGGATTCTTGTCGTTGGCAAACTTTCCGGCTTCATTGGTTCCGTTCTGATGCGAGGCAGAAACGGTTTTAGGTGTCAGACGATTATCCTCCGTATTAGCGCCTAACTCATTGTAGTCTATCTCCGTAGTTATAGGTGTGAAAGCAGTCACATCATCCGCATGGCTAGCAGATGTGGTAGCGGCAAAGACAAAGGTCTTGCGGTCCGAACTGGTCAGCTTAACTTCCTTGACTCCCTCCGGCAACGGAACACAATACTTATACATATACATAAGGGTAAACGT
>CADAWW010000060.1 GCA_902791675.1 uncultured Bacteroidales bacterium | reverse complement strand
TAAGTCCTTTTCATACTGGCAAAGGTAATGGGTTTCCTTAAAGAAAACAAAAAAAGCTGGCACAAAACGTACCAGCTTTTAGTATATTTAACAATACTACACAATCGTAGTTGTCAAAATGTGAATTATTTCTCCTCTGCTTGTGTAGCTTGATAGGCAGCAATAAGCTTAGCCTGAACATCACCGGGAACCAGTTCGTAGGAAGCGAACTTGGTAATAAAGCTGGCGCGTCCACCAGTGAGGCTGCTGAGTGCCGTACTGTAATTCGACATTTCCTTCTGAGGAGCCTTAGCAGTAAGTTTCTCGTAACCGTTCTCACTGGTCATACCGGTAATCATAGCACGACGTCCCTGCAGGTCACTCATCACATCACCCATCTTATCGCTGGGAACAAAGACCTCGACATCATTGATTGGCTCGAGAATCTTTGGACCGGCCTCCTTAAACGCCAATGCAAATGCCTGACGGCCTGCCAACATGAAGGAAAGTTCGTTACTGTCTACCGGGTGCATCTTACCGTCGTATACAATTACACGTACGTCACGAGCATAGCAACCTGTCAGAGGTCCCTGCTCCATACGCTGCATAACACCCTTAAGGATGGCTGGCATGAAACGTGCATCGATGGAACCGCCGACAATACTGTTTATAAAGACCAGCTTACCGCCCCATTCCAGATCTATAGTCTCGGTACTCTTGACATTGATACGATATTCCTGACCACCGAAAGTATAAACCTCGGGAGCAGGCATACCATCATAATAAGGCTCTACAATAAGGTGAACTCACCAAACTGACCGGCACCACCGGACTGTTTCTTATGGCGATAGTCAGCACGGGCAGCCTTAGTGATAGTCTCGCGATAAGGAATCTTCGGCTCGTCGTAAACAATCTGAATCTTCTCGTTATTCTCCATACGCCACTTCAAGGTACGCAGGTGGAACTCACCCTGACCATGAACAAGAATCTGACGCAGTTCCTTGCTTTGCTCAATCACCCATGTAGGATCTTCCTCGCGCATCTTCTGCAGAGCGTTCATCATCTTCTCTGTCTCGCTCTCGTTGACAGCACGAATAGCACGGCTGTACTTCGAGTTAGGATATTTGATAAAGTTGAAGCGGTTGTCGCAATCCTTACCGTTCAAGGTATTACCTGTCTTAACATCCTTCAGCTTAACAGTACAGCCGATATCTCCTGCTACCAGTTCATCGACCTTGATACGGTTGGCACCGGCGCAGACAAAAAGCTGAGCCATACGTTCCTTACTGCCACGATCTGCATTGGTAAGATCATCGCCTTCCTTAACGGTTCCGCTCATCACCTTGAAGTACTGAACCTCACCAATATGGGGCTCAACCGCAGTCTTGAAGAAGAACAGGCTGGTAGGGCCAGCGGGATCTGGTGTAATTTCTTCGCCACGTGTATTGAAGACCTTTGGCATCTCATCTACGAAAGGAACCACATTACCCAAGAACTCCATCAGACGGCGAACGCCCATATCCTTTACAGCATCTACACAGAATACAGGGAACATACCGCGTGAAGCCAAGCCCTTACGGATACCTTCGCGCATCTCGTCTTCTGTAAGTTCCTCGCTCTCGAAGAATTTTTCCATCAAAGTCTCGTCGTGCTCTGCAGCGGCCTCAATCAATGCCTTATGCATCTCTGTGGCTTTATCCAACTGATCAGCAGGGATTTCCTCGATGGTAGGAGCACCGCCTTCGGGTCCCCATGAATACTTCTTCATAAGAAGAACATCTATCAAGGAGTTAAAGTTGGGACCGGTTGCAATAGGATACTGAACGGGTACGATCTTAGAACCATAAATAGTTCTCAGTTGCTCCAAAAGATTATCAAAGTCACAATTTTCGTCGTCCAACTGATTAACAAGGAAAATGACAGGCTTGTTCAGTTTCTCGGTGTAACGGAAATGGTTCTGGGTTCCGACTTCAACACCGGCACCTCCCTTGATAAGGATGACAGTGGTATCTGTTACGTTCAGCGCAGTAATAGCAGAACCGACAAAGTCATCACTACCCGGGCAATCGATGAAATTCAACTTCTTACCATTCCACTCTGTATGGAAGACAGTAGAGAAAACAGAATAACCGTATTCCTGCTCTACCGGGAAATAATCACTAACTGTATTCTTCTGGGTAATACGACCTCTTCTCTTAATGATGCCTGCCTCAAAAAGCAAGGCTTCTGTAAGGGTTGTCTTACCCGCACCGTCATTGCCCATTAGGGCAATGTTTTTGATCTCATTTGCTTTGTAAACTTTCATATTCTTGATATTATTGCTATTAGTTTTAATTTTCAGGGGTTAAAATTAGCAATAAAATTTGAACTGACAATAGCAAAATAACATGTTAAACAACATGTTTTTAAGATAAGCAAAGTGAGTAAAACATACGAGGGGGAAAAACAGCCTTAAAACATCAAGTCGCTGATGACGCTGTTCGAGACAAAAATCCCCCTTTTTGAAAGGCGCAGGACATCGCCCTCCCTAACCAGATTACCATTAAGTATATGCGGTTCTGCCATCTGCAAGCAATAGGTTCTCTGCTCAGCAGTAAGAACACCAAGAGGGAGACCGGAAAAAGTACGCAAACGCGTCATAACGATTTCGTCATACCTTTCCCGGGGGGTAAGGATTTCTGTCTGATGGGGCACATCTTCTGTTGCCTGAACATATTCTTTCAGGGATGTGTTATTAGACCTGCGTATATTTTCTCCGTCATAAGAATGTGCTCCCGGACCCAATCCAAGGTATGGAGAACCATTCCAATAACGGCTATTATGTTGGGCCTGCTTACCAGGAATGGCAAAGTTTGATATCTCGTAATGTTCCATTCCTGCATCAGCGGTTTTGTCCATCAGGTAATCATACATCTGCCAGGATAATTCGTCAGGAGTCTCTACGACATGCCCTTCTTCAAGCATTTTGTGCAAGGCTGTTCCTTCTTCGTAGGACAATGCGTATGCACTAAGATGAGGCACACCAAGATTGACAACCATATCAACATCATTTTTCCATTCATCGAATGTCTGACCAGGAAGTCCGTATATCAGATCAAGACTGATATTATTATAATTCGCTTCGCGGAAAAGCCGTACAGCTTGTAAGGCCTGTGCTGAAGTATGCCGGCGATTTAGGAATCTCAGCAACTTATCCGAGAATGTCTGTACGCCCATACTTATACGATTCACCGGCGTTTGATGTAGTGCCTCAATCAAACGGGGCGTAACATCATCAGGATTAACCTCTATAGTAATCTCCGCATCTTCGGCAAACGTAAAGCTTTCTGCAATTGCCTGGAACATCTCCATCAGTAACGATGCAGGCAATTGACTGGGTGTACCGCCACCTATATATAAAGAAGGTACGCGCGAAGAATCAATCTCAGAACGGCGCGACAACATCTCGCGCCTAAGGGCTGACACATACAAACGTTTCCATTCCAGCCCATAGGTTGTGGAATAGAAGTCGCAATAGAGACAACGCTTCTGGCAGAAAGGAACGTGAATATATATCCCGCCTGCCTTAGTCACGACATTCCTGATATAGGATTTCGTAGAAACAGGGATATACATTTGTGGCAGCATTACTCTGCCCGGCAGTGTGAGGTACAATCAACCTGACTTTAGCGATTTCCCCTTCTTCTGTTGTTTGTCGGCCTATACGAATATAAGGAAGAGGAGCCAGCCAACCGTCCAGCACCTTTTCCTCGCCATAAGTCTGGTACATAGCACCAGCCTGTGTACCTGTAACGAACCTGCCAGAGAATGTGCCTGACGTATTAGTTACAGCGAGAATATCCGGATTTGTATGCCAATAGCTGATATCACTGCGTAACTGTAAGCTGTCGCCCAATATGTTATATTCGATAAAGCGGCAGGCTATCTGACGAGTCTGCCCCTTGGCAATCTTCTCTCCGACGCCTTTTCTGATAATCTGCATGTAGATACCGTTTTTTCCAAAAAGCACATACTCGTTATTCTCCAGATTTGTAGTAGAATCCTGAGCCAGGAACTCCTGTTCTGTGATAACTTTGATAACTCCGACATTGCAGATAGTATCACCCGAGGGGTCTACGATTGTAACATCTCGTTTCAAAAAAGCATCTACCGCTTTGCGTTCCTTATCTTTCTGTTCTGCATAAGTCTGGTCGTCAGAACAGGACACGAATCCCATAACGGCTATCATCAAACTCAGGAATGTATAAAAGACTTTTTTCATAAACTTTCTATTTTGGGCACAAAAATACGAATAAGTGAGCGGAATACAAAATTAATTCATTTATTTTAACTCATTAAAGGCTCTCCCCTTTGGGGGAGCGGGGAGAGGGGCCCTTTAACAAATGAGCGTAAGATTTTACGGCTTCATGAACCTTCTGAACAGCCTCTTCCATTCCACAATACAGTCGCCCGCCGCTGGCATTCTTATGACCTCCCCCATTAAAGAACTGAGCCGACAGCTCATTACACGGGAAATCATCAACACTGCGCAGACTTACCTTTACCACACCGTCATGCTCCGTATCCTCACTAAGAAAAATGCTCAGCTTCGTGCCTGCAATCTGCAATGGCATATTAACGATTCCCTCCGTATCGCCATTCTTAACACCTAGCATCTTGCGCTCTTGATTGGTAAGTGTGATGATACTGGCATGCAGTTCGGGAAGGACCTCCATCTTAACATAAAGCAGATAGCCGGTAAGTCGCATCCTTGCAAGTGAATAGGTCCAAAAGACATTCCTGTAGATCTTATCCTTGTCGATGCCGCGGTTTAGCAGATAGGAGATGCACTCATACACAACAGCCCTGTTAGAATTAAAGGTAAAAGCTCCCGTATCACACATCATGGCTGCATATAGGCAGGTGGCCTCATCAGGTGTAATCTTTTCCAACTCGCCCAACTGATGCAACAAATGACAAATCACCTCGGCTGAAGCACACATATCGGGACGTGAGATCACCAACTGACAGAAATCTGTCGGATTCAAATGGTGGTCTATCATAATCTTAGGTGCAGGATTAGCCAACACACAAGCCTCCAATTCCTGCAATCTGGATGAATCGTTCAGGTCAGTTATCAGGAACAAGTCCGCCTCAGCAACGATGGGCGCAACCACCTCCTCATGCTTCAGATAAACCATTATATCCAGGGCTCCAGGCATCCAGTGCAGAAAATCCGGAAAAATATTGGGCACTACCACCGTTACTTGCTTACCCTTCCGAGTCAGCCAATGCTTTAATGCCAATGTTGAGCCTATAGCATCTCCATCCGGAGACACATGGGCACAAATCACCACCTTAGTGGCATTGTCTATCATGTCTGAGAACCTACTAAGCTCTACTTCTGTCAGTATCTTTTCCATAATGTGTGTGCAAAGGTACGCTTTTTTTTCCCAAATCCAAAAAAAAACGTACCTTTGCACAACAAAACAAAGATGCAATGAATAAAGACCTGAGAATTGTATTTATGGGAACGCCTGACTTTGCTGTTCCCTCCTTAGCCAATCTGGTGGAGAACGGATATAATGTAGTGGGCGTGGTTACAATGCCTGACAAGGCTATCGGAAGACACCATGACGTGCTGCAGTCCAGCCCGGTGAAGCAATATGCCGTAAGTCATGACATCCCTGTCCTTCAGCCAGAGAAACTGAAAGACGAGGCTTTCCTGAAGGAACTGGGTGAGTTGAAGGCCGACCTGCAGATTGTGGTTGCCTTCAGGATGCTTCCCCAGGTTGTATGGGGGATGCCACAGCTGGGTACCTTCAACCTGCATGCAGCCCTTCTGCCGCAGTACCGCGGAGCGGCTCCCATCAACTGGGCTATTATCAACGGCGACAAGGAGACGGGCATCACCACATTCTTCCTGGACGAAGACATTGATACAGGCCGGATTATTCTGCAGGAACGTATTCCAATAGGAGAAGAAGACTGCCTGGAAGATATCCACGATCGCATGATGGTGCAAGGGGCAGAATTGGTTCAGAAGACTGTTGACTTAATTGCTGACGGAAAAGCAGAGGCCACAGATCAGAGTCAGTTCATGACAGACGAGCCGCTCCGACCTGCACCCAAGATCTTCAAGGAAACATGCGAGATTAAATGGACAGACACCGAACAGGTTTACAATTTTGTAAGAGGCCTTAGTCCCTACCCTGCAGCCTGGACGACACTACATACTCAGGATGGGAAAGAAGTGGTGATGAAAATCTTTAAGACTAGAAAAGAGTCAGCTTTGACAGACGCCAAAGAACCCACCCTGCAAACCGATGGAAAGACATTCTTGAGAGTAGCTTTGCCCGATGGTTATCTTTATATGACAGAAGTACAGATTTCCGGCAAAAAACGCATGCAAATTGCCGATTTCCTACGCGGTGCACATATAGAAGGATGGGGTTTACAATAAAAAAATGACAAAAAATTTGGCAGATTACTTAAAAATCGTTTTCTTTGCGCAAGTAAACTCGTAAAATAACTGTTTTAAATATCATTGCCTATAGAGAAAACATTACACAGAAACTTTTAAAACAAGCGTAATGAAGAATCTAAGTACAAGTACCGACTATGAGTTGGTAGAATTGTATGAGAATGGTAATGATAATGCTTTTGACGAGTTATTACAACGTCATCAAAGTTATGTATATTCTTATATCCTTTTTCTTGTAAAAGAAGAAGATAAGGCTGATGATATCTTTCAGGAGACTTTCACGCGTGCCATTATAGCTATCAGAAGTCACAAGTATCAGACGACAGGAAAATTCAGCGCCTGGCTTATCCGCATAGCACACAATCTGATAATTGATACAACACGCGAAACAGAATCGGGGAAGCAGATTACCCAGGAGAAGTTTACTCCTATCATTCTCAACGACATTCGTCTGAGCGAAAGCGGCGTTGAAAAAAATATTATCGAGCAACAGAAAGCCGACCAGATCCGGAAGATGCTAGATTACCTGCCAGACGTCCAGCGCGAAGTTATCCTTCTCCGCTTTTATGAAGACCTGAGCTTTAAGGAGATTGCAGAGAAAACCGGTGTCAGCATCAACACCTCATTGGGTCGCATGAGATATGCACTCATAAATCTCAGGAAAATGGTCCAGGAGCACAATCTGGCACTGGTTGGATAAAAATATCACTTTTTATACAATATTTTGCCGATTCGGTACGTTTTATTTGTAAAGACATCAAGCAAATAAAATATACCGAATCGTGCCTATGGAACAAACTTTACCTCTACCCTACATTCAACCCAGTGCCGCCGTATTGGCTCGTATCCGTCAATTTGCGCGAACATATCGTCCTCAGTTTTTAACAACCATTAAACTCTATTAATATGATAGTGTCACCATCGCTTTTGGCTGCGAACTTTGCTGACCTAAAGAGCGAAATGGAATGGTTCAATCAGAGTGCAGCCGACTGGTTGCATTTGGATATCATGGACGGCGTTTTTGTCCCTAACATATCATTTGGTTTTCCAGTCCTGAAACATGTGGCAAAACTTTGTAAGAAGCCACTTGATGTTCACCTGATGATTGTGCAGCCCGAAAAGTTTGTGGAGGAAGTAAAAGACCTGGGAGCTTACCTCATGAATGTTCACTATGAGGCATGTACTCATCTGCATCGTGTGGTAGGACAGGTTCATGAGTCAGGCATGAAGGCAGGCGTAACACTAAATCCAGCCACCCCAGTAAGTGTACTGAAAGATATCATAAAAGACGTTGACCTGGTCTTACTGATGAGTGTTAATCCCGGCTTTGGCGGACAGAAGTTCATCCCTCACACAACAGAAAAAGTGAAGGAACTGCGCAAACTGATTAATGAAACAGGAAGCAAGGCCCTGATAGAGATTGACGGTGGCGTTAACCAGGAAACAGGAAAATTGCTAAAAGATGCAGGTGCCGATGTACTGGTTGCAGGAAGCTTTGTTTTTAAAGCACCCAATCCATCCGAGGCTTGCTCGCTCCTAAAAGCCTTATGATTATAAGACAGCCCATAATCTGGGCTACGCCCTTATATATAATAGGTATATTGCTGGGGAGTTCTCTCTCCGGCATTTTCTTTGTATATGCCTCTTTGGCCCTTCTGGTGGCCGGAACGCTGTTAAAGGGCAGGACATTCGTTGCAGATATGCTGCTCTTTGCTTTTTGGATATCATTGGGAATGGCACGCATCGGGATGGAAAGGGAAATGTCATCGGAAAATAATACTTACTATAAGGCTGTCTGTCAGAAAGCGCAGGAACAACAGGAAATAATGACGGAACGGTTGCGTGATGCAGGACTGGACGAAGAGGCCTTGTCTGTGAGTTCCGCCTTACTCTTAGGACATAAGGCCGGATTAGACAAAGAAACACGTAAAAAATATGCACATGTGGGTGCTTCTCATCTCTTAGCCCTAAGCGGCATGCACCTGGGAATCATATACGGAATACTATACATACTCTTTATAAGACGTATCCGATATAGCGAATGGAGATGGTTTTGGCTGCCACCCATTCTGCTCACGATATGGGGCTATGCTTTTATCGCAGGGATGCCCATATCATTGGTAAGAGCCGGCATCATGTTCTCTTTAGCCACCATAGCAATGCTGGCACAAAACGACACGCCACCTCTTCATATACTGGCATTGAGTGCTTTAGTCATATTGCTGTTCAGTCCCTGCGCCCTTTACAGCATAGGTTTCCAACTCTCCTTTCTGGCAGTGTTTTTTATTATTGTTTTATACCAGCCGCTAAAGGAAAAACTAAAACTGGGCAATTTCTTTACAGAAATGTTTGTCCTGTCAATCGTGGCTCAATTAGGAACAGCGCCATTGAGCATCTTCTATTTTCACACCTTTCCATTAATAGGCGCTATTATCAGTGTTATATTGATTCCACTCACTACCCTCATTATTTATCTGGGACTGCTGACACTATTGCTCCCTAACGGTTGCATCGCATGGTTGCTGACCATTGTCATAAAAACACAAGAATGGTTAGTGGATACCATAGCAGGCATCCCCTATACTACCATAACAGATCTTTACCCCACATGGTGGCAGGTAATGCTGGTCTATCTGCTATTGCTATGTATAATAGCGCGAAGCCATATCCATTGGGAACGGGAAGATTTTAATCTGTAGAGAAATCCGCTAACGTCTGCCTGTAAACCGTAAGTACGGCACTCTTACGGATAAAACCCACAAAGATTCCCTCGTCATCAACAACAGGAAGAGTCCAAGCATGCGTATTATCAAACGTTGTCACTACAACATCCATAGAATCATTTACCTTAAGAATACCTTCCGGCTGTTTCATTAACTGAGCTACAGTAAACTGTCTGTATAACTCTGAGCGGAAAATGAGATGACGGATATCATCGAGGTATACAGCCGCGACAAACTGCATCTGCTTGTTCACGACAGGGAAAACATGATTCTTGCTGTTGCTGACCTGAATGGCCACATCACCCAAAGTCATATCAGGATAAAGAACCTGGTCGTAATGCTGAATGACACTATCCATGCTCATAAGGGTAAGAATCGACTTGTCTGTATGATGTGTCAGCAATTCACCTCGTTGAGCCAGACGCATGGCATAGATACTGTGCGGTTCGAAAGCTTTTATTGTTAAGTATGCCATCACAGATACAACCATCAACGGCATGAAAAGCTGGTAGCCGCCTGTCAGCTCGGCAATCAAGAAGATTCCCGTTAAAGGAGCATGCATGACACCACTCATAAGCCCGCACATCCCTAACATAGCAAAGTTTCGCTCAGGAATCTGCAAGCCAAGTACATCGTAGATATTCCACAGCCGGCAGAAGATAAAGCCACAGACACATCCAAGGAACAAACTGGGGGCAAAGATACCGCCACAACCGCCACCGCCATTGGTAGCTGTAGAAGCAAACACCTTGAAGACGATTATCAAGAACAGATAAACAAGCAGATGATTACTGCCATAGAACAATGAACGGTCCATAGCCGTATTCCAATCTGCTTCCCCTGTTCCATTCAGGAGCAATGTGATAAGATCATAACCTTCTCCATACAGCGAAGGAAACAGATAAATGAGCAAACTCAGCATTATAGCGCCAAGAGCAAGTTTCTTATAACGCCCATTAATCTTGCGGAACACTCCTTCCAGCATATTCATCGTTCTGGTAAAGTAAAGTGCTACCAAACCGCATACGCCGCCCAAAGCAAGGTAAGCAGGAAGTCTTTCTACCATAAAAGCATCCTGAAGATGAAACTCGAAAATGGGATTTATACCTGATACGGCAAAAGTAAGTGCTGCTGCAGTTACGCAACTGACAAGCAAAGGCAGGAGACTGGTCATGGTAAGGTCAATCATCAGAACTTCCAATACAAATACAAGTCCGGCTATGGGAGCCTTGAAGATACCGGCCACAGCACCGGCTGCTCCACATCCCACCAACAGCATCATCTGTTTACTGCTCAAATGGAACAGACGTCCCAGTGTGCTGCCTATGGCACTACCCGTCAAAACGATAGGAGCCTCGGCTCCCACACTACCACCGAAACCGATGGTTATGGCACTGGCTACTACTGACGACCACGTGTTGTGGGCTTTAATCTGACTCTGTTTCCTGGCAATGGCAAAAAGAATCTTGGTTACGCCATGACTGATATCATCGCGGACTACATAACGGATAAAGAGCATAGTAAGCCAGATACCTACTACAGGATAAACCAGATAAAGCCAGTTGGCTGATGATGTGACAAAACTATGCGTTAGCAGATCTTCAATCTGACCGATAAGCCACTTCAGTAACAATCCTGCACATGCTGTAAAGATACCGACAAAGAGACTGACAACGAGAATAAACTGATTGTCTGTCATGTGTCTGCGACGCCAACGCAACACAAAGGCCAAGATATCTCTACCCTTCTTTCTCATCCTTATCCTCTTATAATCTTTACCTCGCCGTCTTTTGAGAGTTTAATAATCTGACTGGGTTGCGCCTTTGCTTTCTCTCCTCTGCGGAAGTTGACAATATAATCCACCTGATTCTTTATCTCATCTGAGATTTCGCTGAAATTCTGAGGTGAGGGTTCTCCGCTGATGTTGGCACTGGTACTGACAATTGCCTTCTGGAATCTATAACACATCTGTCGGCTAAAATCCTCATGCGTTACTCTGATACCCAAACTGCCATCTTCTGCCAGAAGATTGGGAGCTATATTTACAGCATCATCCAGAATCAATGTCAGTGGTTTAGTAGCATAATCTACCAGATCCCAAGCCACATCCGGCACATTTCTGAAATAGCGCTGCATACGGTCGGCACTATCTACCAGACAGATAAGAGCCTTACTGTCCTCGCGTTTCTTGATTTCGTAGACACGACGTACGGCATCTGCGTTTGTGGCATCGCAACCTATTCCCCAAATGGTATCTGTAGGATAGAGAATCACACCACCCTTACGTAACACCTCAACAGCATTCTTTATGTCTATCTCGCAATTCATGTCAAAACTCGCTTGTAAAATGGAACCTTATATGCTCAAAATCCTGCTGAGCCATAGTAAGCACATAACCGCTGTCGGCCAGGAACACATCCCTACCCTCTCGGTCCTTGGCCAGATACTGATATTTACGCTTCTTAAACTGCTCCAACTCGGCTTCGTAACCTGGCACACATTCAATCCAACAAGCTTTGTATAGGCTGACAGGCTCCCAACGGCACTTGGCGTTATATTCGTTCTCCAGCCGGTACTGGATAACCTCGAACTGCAACTGTCCCACCGTACCGATAATCTTACGGTTATTAAACTGATTGACGAAGAGCTGAGCCACACCCTCGTCCATCAACTGGCTGATGCCCTTTTCCAACTGCTTGGTCTTCATGGGGTCGGCATTCTCGATGTACTTGAACATCTCGGGCGAGAATGAAGGCAGTCCCCGGAAATGCAACTGTTCGCCCTCGGTGAGTGTATCTCCTATCTTAAAGATTCCATTGTCGGGCAAACCAACGATATCTCCGGGCCAAGCCTCATCGATAGTTTCCTTACGCTGTGCCATAAACTGTGTGGGGCTGCTGAAGCGTACCGTCTTGCCATTACGCACGTGCAAGTAAGGTGCATTACGGACGAACTTGCCAGAGCAAACCTTACAGAAAGCGATACAACTGCGATGATTGGGGTCGATGTTGGCCGTTATCTTGAAGATAAAGCCTGTGAATTTATCCTCTTCAGGCTTCACCTCGCGTTCCTCAGCCTTTGTGGGGCGTGGATAAGGTGCTATCTTCACGAAGCAATCCAACAATTCCTGAACGCCGAAGTTATTAAGTGCTGAACCAAAGAATACAGGAGCAACCTCGGCATCCAGATAAGCAGAAGTGCCTTCCTCCGAAGTACCTATAACCTCTTCAACCGTCGGGTAAACACCCTCTATCATCTCCAAGTCCTCACGCAGCTTGGCTGCATCATCGGCACCTACGTTTTCTTCGAGCTCAACGGAATTGAGCTCAACACTGATTTTTTCTGTAACCTTCTGCTTGTCTGGGCGGAACAGGTTCAGATTCTGCTCATAGATATTGTAAACGCCCTTGAAACGCATACCTTGATTGATGGGCCAACTCAAGGGGCGAACCTTAATCTTCAGTTCTTCTTCCAATTCGTCCAAAAGGTCGAAGGGGTCTTTTCCTTCACGGTCCATCTTATTTACAAAGATGATAACAGGTGTCTTACGCATACGGCAGACC
>CADAWW010000059.1 GCA_902791675.1 uncultured Bacteroidales bacterium | reverse complement strand
TTCCGGATTTTGATTCTTCACTCTTCATTCTTCACTCTTCACTCAATTTTTCCTCCCACACGAGGCGGCAAAAATTTTCTAACTAGGCAGTAAGTTTTTCTTGGTTATGCAGTAAAAAGCGGTTCGTTAGGTCATTTCTGAATCTGTAAGGATAATTCAGATTTCCTGCAAACTTCTGTGTTTATTAAGTTGAAAGTTGAAAATTGAAAGTTGAGGCTGCGCCTCGAGCCTGCTCACGCTCGGCAATAATCAGGCGAGCTTGTTATTGCTCTCGCTTACTCGCAGCCTTGAAAATTGGTTTACGGTTTACCGTTTACTGTTTAGCGATTTTCGTCTTTCGTACTTCGTTATTGACCTTCGGTCGAGCCTGCTCACACTCGGCAATGCTTAAGCAAGCTTATCATTGCTTCAATGGTCTTTACACCCCCTTCGGTTCCCCCGTCTCCCGGGGGACAGAAACGCTCAATCGCAGCCTTCGTCTTTCGTTTTTCATAATCTCTCTTGCCCGTTAGGGCAAAGGAGAACAGAAGCCAAAATCAGCTTAACATATACCCTAAATGGCTACAAGTTCCGATGGTTATCGGGATTAGAAGACGGGAGGTTGACTTTCTCATCGTAAATTATACTTAAACTATTTGCCTTCTATTTTCTGAAGATGGAAAATGGACTTGAGGTCATACGGGAGGTTGACGGGAGATTGACGGGAGGTTAAAACCATCTAACCTCCCGTCCTCCCGTAGCGATAACCATCGGCTCTTAGCATCAATCAGGGTATATGTTACCTGTTTTGCGAATAATCAATAATTTCCGCCTCGGGAGTCTGCACGTGTTGACCCCAGGAGTCTGCACGTGTTGACCCCAGGAGTCTGCAAATGCAGGCAAAAGCATCAGATATTAGTACAAAAGTGCTAAATTTAATAGAATAGCGACCCCAACTCCCTTATTCCATCATTGATGCGATCCGCATCACTTCGGTATGTGTCGCGTACCAATTCCCAAGTCACCAGAACCTTGTCGTTGTGAAGACGGGAGGTTGACGGGAGATTGACGGGAGGTTAAAACATCGGTTATTGATTAGCAGTTAGCGTGTACTTCGCCCTGCTCAATTGCGACTCGGCTAAGCGAAAGTGAGCTTTTTTTGGCTCTCGCTGCTTTTTTGGGTTCGGGAGAAAAAATAAATCGATTTATTTTGTTCTTCTCTCACTAAATTGTATCTTTGCAAATGGAAACAAACAATAACGCTCATGAGTACCCAAGTAATGCAACAGGTTATTGCTGACTACTTCAAGACACAGCCCGTCTTGAAGGCATGGCTTTTTGGTTCCTACTCGCGCAACGAACAAAGGCCTTGGAGCGATGTGGACATCCTTGTAGAGCTTGATAGAAAGAAACCCATCGGGCTGCTAAAGTTTGCTGGTATAATCTGCGACCTTGAAGACTTAATTGGTCATAAGGTTGACCTGGTAGAAGATGGCACGCTGAAACCTTGGGCTTTAGAAAGTGTAAACCGTGATAAAAAATTGATATATGAGAGAGAAGAGCAGGGATAAAGGCCGATTGGAAGATATACTAAAAAGCATTGGCTATGTGCGTCAATATGCGGAAAACGTAACATTTGAACAATTTGTAAATGACACGATGCGTTATTTCGCCATCATGAAGAATGTGGAAATCATAGGCGAAGCTGCAAATATGTTGACACGGAATTTCCGACAGACTCATACGGAACTGCCTTGGAGACAGATAGTGAGTATGCGCAACGTTTTGGTTCACGGTTATGCAAACATTTCGGATATTCAGTTATGGCAAACTGTAACAGAAGACCTTCCGCCCTTAGAACATGTTATTAGAAGCTATATTGACGAAACAGACTGGAATGAATGGGCCAAGGGAGAGAACAACTACTCTGAAATAGACAATGCGGTTTATAAGAAATCAATTGAAACGGCATCGAACCTGAAAGAGATGGGGTTAACTAACGAACAAATAGCAGGAAATCACGGAAGCGGGCACTTCGACTCCCTAATATACAAACCATCACTCTTCGGAGTTGATGGTTTTGTTTTTATGTTGGATCCTGTTTCTGGGGAACCTCAAATAAATGTTACCCCTGAAAATATAGGAGATCCTATTTAATGGTTTAAAATACAGCTGTTTATGGCAAAATTCCATCAAATAATTGTTATTACCGCTTTTTCTTGTGGGATTCGGTGAAAAGTTGTAATTTTGCTATCAAAGATTATGCAAATATGATTAATACCGTTAAAACGTCTTTTTTCTTGCTGGTTGTCATTGTCCTTAGTGCTTGCAATGACAGCCGCAAGTTGGAAACCATCCGTCAGGCAGAAATGCTGATGCAGGAGCAGCCGGACAGCGCGTTGCACGTGTTGCAAACCATCAATCGTCATTCACTCCGTGGCGAGACCCTTGCCCGCTATGCCCTTATCTATTCCATAGCACAGGACAAGAGCGGACTGGATGTTACCAACGATTCTCTGCTCCACATCGCCCATGAGTACTACAGCCAGCACCCGGATGATTCCCTCTATGCCCGCAGCCAGTATTATATTGGATTGTATTTATGCCTTACAGCACAGATGGATAGTGCCTACGCATGTTTGTTAAAGTCTAAAACAGCCTCCGAGGAAGAAAAAGACTATTATACCGCTTATCTGGCAACAGACAGAATGCGCAGGATAGCGGAAGTTTCTGATACGGCTTTGTGCCTCAGCCTTTCAAAAGATGCATATCAACTTTACGTAAAGCAAGGAGCCAATAATCTCGTCAATGAGACATATTTGCTACGTGGTATAGGTGATAGCTATCACAGATGTAACAATCCAGATTCTGCTATACATTATTATAATATTGCATTTAATAAGGCAAGATTGACAGGGGATTCTATCGTAATTTCTTCAGTTCTACAGAACATATCCCGATATTATAGTCATTATTACCAAAAAGAAAAGGCATTGGAATGTGCACAGCAAGCGCTGAACTATAAGGGTTCTTATAATTTGTCGCTGTTAAAGTTATTCGCACAATGCTATACAGAGACTGGTGAGTTGGACAAGGCTCAGCAATATTTGCTCGCATTACCTCCTGCAGAATCTAAAGAGTCACAGTTGGTCAGATTGGGAATGCTTCACAGACTCCGCGCTAAGGCTGGCGATGCTGATGCTGCTCAAGAGTATTTTGATTCTGCTATTGATGTTGCTGCTGATATGTACCTAAATACCCAGAAAGAGAAGCTTGACCTTCAACGTAGGAAATTGCATGAGGAAATGGAGCGGCTGCGGGCAGAATCACGATTGAAGCTGTCTGCAACCTGTCTTGTCTTTTCCCTGCTTCTGTTGACTCTTATTGTATGGCTCTTTATCAAATACCATCGAGCCAAGAACGTTGAAAAGGAACTTTTCCGTGCAAAACAAGCACGTCTTCTGGCAGAGGAGGCTATGCTTCGTCAGGAGAAAGAGCAGAAAGAGCGAATAATGGAACAAACGCGTTTTTATGTAAAAAAGATGGTTGGTATTCTGCACAAGTTAGAGGAATACAGAAGAAAAAAGGCTATACAAGAACAACAGGAAAAAGAAAACAGTCCGCGAAGCAAAGGTGGCAAAAAGGACAAAATCCAGATGAAGATAGACGAAAAAGACTGGACTGAGTTGCAGGCTTACCTTGAAGCATGCGATGATTCTTTTGTAACCCGTTTCAAAAAACAGTTTGCTGATATTTCCAAAGAAGATTATAGGCTTTGCCTGTTATTGCGATGCGGTTTTACCAATTCAGACCTTGATATGGTTTATTTAAATGGTATACAGGTTATAAAGAACAAGCAGAACTTGGCAAAGGAAAGATTAGGTATAACCGGAAATAATCTCTCTCTCAGGCAGTATATCACACAATTTTAGCCTCATTTTCCCCCTCTTTAAGCACAGGAAAATGAAAAATGTTACTCCTCCCAATAGGGTGGGGTAAATTTAATATGCTATAAATCAGCATGTTCTGTATGATTTTTGCTAATAAATTGTTGTTACCGATTTTCCTTGCATCAACTCCATAATACCTGTACCTTTGCGGCGAATTTTAAACTAATAACAAAATTATGAAAGCAAAAATTCTATTTGTAGCTCTGTTGATGAGCTTTAGTATTTCACTTCCATCCTATTCTATGGATGATGAACATGTGATTATTATCTTAAAAGAAAAAGAATTGGTTGATGAAAATCGTCCTCGCACAGGTGTACCTATTTCAGCAAGTATTGAAAATGGTATTATCACCACAGAAATGAGCACCTATTCTGGCACTATTTCTGTAACCATTAAGGATGAGGATGGTGATACGGTACTCTCTACGGTAGAGAATGTATCAAGCAACTCCCAGTTTACCACCAATGTCACCAGCCTTGCTGATGGTTCTTACACTATCTACTACACCTTGGATAACAATTCCGTATATTACGGTGAATTCGAGAAATAAGTAGAGGAAATCAACCAATGTGACCATCATTTATTATGGGCCTTCTCGGAGGTCCATAATACTTAAGATAACTATAAACTTCTATAAACATGAAAAAAACACAGCTAATACTATTGGGTACACTTTTATCCCAGGCAGCTTTTGCCCAAACAGGCGGAAGGCATTATCTGTATTCCTATGACGGAGCAGGTAATATTATATCCAGACTTAAAGCGACTGCCAGGAACAGTCAAGATGCCGATACTGACAATGATACTGCCAATAAGAATCAGCAAGGTGATTGTCAGGTGTATATCAAGGCAAATGAATCTTGGTCGGAAGTACAAATTGAGATAGATGGAGAGGTAAAACAAGGCGACAGACTGTTCATCTATACATCTAATGGAATATACGTTACTTCTTTCCGACTGGAATCGAATAAGGTTACCCTCAATCTCTCATATCTGAGAAAGGGTACATATATGTTCAGATACAGCAGGAACAAGAAAGTCACAGAAAACAAGATTGTCAAGTCATATTAATATCATCATGAAACGCTTACTATTATATATTATAGCATTAATGCTATTGCCACAAGTTACATTCGCAGCAGTTCTTGTGGGAAAAACGGAAGGGGCTTTTTCTGTTTCTCCTTCTGGCGCAGCAACCTATACCATTCCCATTAAGGTCCAGAACGGACTTAGTGAATTCTCTCCCTCCATATCATTGACGTATAACAGTCAGTCGGGTAATGGAATCGCGGGCATGGGATTTAGCATATCAGGTCTTTCTGCAATCTCAATCATACCAAGAAGTGTTTACTTTGATGGTCAGGCTGAAGCCATATATGCTGGTGAAGACAACTCCTTTACCCTTGACGGTCAGCGCCTGTTGCTGAAATCCGGCAACAATGGACAGACGGGTGCGACTTACAGAACGGTAAATGAACAATACAGTCTTATCAGCATTACAAATTCCTCGAACGGTACGCCTGCAACATTTCAGGTAAAGACAACAGATGGTACCACTTATAAATATGGAAATACGTCAGGAAGACTTACACTGAGCAATGGAGAGGCATATCAGTGGGCTCTTGACTATGCAGAAGATGCTCTTGGCAATTATATACAATACACCTATGCTCAGGAAGGTGTCCTGTATCCCACCTCCATTACATACGGTCGCAATACACATGGCACTGCCGGTGTCGATTGTACTATCTTGTTTAACTACGAAAACAGGACAGACAGCGTTCCCACTTATTTGTTTGGTGAACAGCGCTATTTAAAGAAGCGTCTTAAAAGCATTGTCTGTAAGTATGACGGGAATATTTACAGAACATACACACTTAACTACACGGTAGATACATTCTCACATCTGACATCCGTTACAGAAGCCGGCACTGGAACTTCGACAGTTCCTTCTACTACCTTTGAATGGGAGGTGCCCACTGAATTCCAGTTAAGCGGTAATAGCTGCTCTATGGAAACAGCTCTTTTTGAGCACCCCCAAAAAGAATATTTCTTCTCTGGTGATTTGGATGGAGATGGTACTACGGAGATAATAAGTATGGAAACAAGAGTGGATAGTCTCCTACCTTATGAACCTGCCCGTACATATTTCTATGGCAGGAAATGGAATCCGGAACAACAGAGATTTGGTTTTTGCTATAGTGCTGATACGTGGGCATCAATCCCATTCACGGGTATATTTTCTACGAAAAAGTCTGGCGGACTACTTATGCATGTAACGCATGGAAAAAGGAACTCTTTGGCATTGCCCTATTGTAGAATATATGAAGAAGAAAGCAAGAATTTTATTTTGAATTTCCTCAACGAGGGAAGGGAAGTTAGCATTCCTCTGAGAGGCCTTTCCGATGAAAATGAAGACTTCCCGCTCTATATGATTTTAGATGCCAACAAGAATGGGCTTGACGACATTTTCGTTATAGAGAAGGAAAAGCACAATAACACTTATCCGGCTTATCTTGTCTCATGCGATCTTACACTTAACCAGCTATCCACCACATCAATTAGTCTTAATCTACAGGGAACCCTTGACAAAATACGATGTGCAGACTTCAATTCGGATGGGATGGCGGATTTGCTGATAACCACCTCAGAAGGTCACTACATATACTGGAACAGAGATGGGAGTTTTTCTGACACAGATAGGTATTATAGTACAACATTCAAGAAATGTGACATATTAGAGACGGGGGATTTCAATGGTGACGGCCTTGTCGATTTGATAATAAACAAATCAAATTCCACAGAATGGTATATTGCCAGAAATACGGGTAATGCAACCAATGGCTATTTTACATTAAGCGGAGTAAGTTACCTTACTGATGCGGGTGCCAGAAAAGTTAATGATTTGGACGACGAGGAGATTGAACGAACAGGAAATAGCAGTGAAAAACGGTTTTATTGTATGGTTCAAGACATAGACGGGGACGGAAAAAGTGATGCTATCGTGGCATATCCCGATGGATTTTATAACCCCAACCTACCCCTTTCTCCCGGACCTTTTGGTTATCCCACTGTTCGTGGTCATATTTGCGTCCTTAAATCAAACGGCGAGACATTAACGCATTATTCACATATAGATTTGAACAACTCAGAAGAGTTCCCAGATTGTAATCATATTATACAAGGCAATTTTACAGGAACAGCAGGAGGAGAAATCATATATAAGGGAAAAGACTTTGGTCAAAATGCCTTAGGATGGTACCGGTTAAAGAATCCTACAGTCAAGGCATCATCTCAGAAAATGATCTCTGTAACAGATGGCCTTGGTGCCAGAGACAGTATCAGTTATGGCTTGCTGACTGACGAAGATGTATATAGCATCTCAAATAATCATACATTTCCTCTTATACCAATGGCGGGAGGGTTCCCTGTGGTGAAAACCAGAACAGAAAGCATTCCAACAGAAAGCAGAACGACTAATTATTCCTATGCTAACGGTTTCGTCCATCTGCAGGGTAAGGGATTCCTTGGATTTGAAGACGTAAAAGCAGAATCCAGTACAGGAATTGTTACAGAAACGCATTGTGTGTTAGACAGCACTTTCTATGTTCTCTTGCCAAAAACTGTTACGCAGAAAAACCAAAGCAATACAATAATTACTCAGGACTTTAGTGATGTTAATCTGCAGAGTGTTGGTTCTCATTCATATACAATAAATAATACTCACCATGAAACAAGGAGGCCATTAGATGGCTTCCCGGAAGGTGAAGACTGCGATTTTTTTGAGTTTGGTTTCCCTACGTACCAATTCACAGATGATTCTAAGTTTACCACAGAAAAGGAAATTACGTACTGGGAAAGCCCGCTTGACAACGTATGGATAAAAGGACTTCCAGAAGAGATAGAGATTACCAAGTCCGGGCATACGCTTGACGGAGATGATGTATATGAAAAAATAACATACGAAAGAGTACCATCCACCGGACTTATTCTGAAGGAAACCAGAAGAAGAAACAATCAACTAGTAAGTACGGACGGATATTCTTATAATGAATATGGTCAGATGACTCAACATTATACAGTTCCCTTTAATTCTGCAGACACCCTTGTAACGACATTCGAATATTATCCCAACGGCAAACTGAAAAAAGAGTATGACCCGAAAGGACTGTATAGATTATACAATTATAGCTCGACGTATGGAACGCTAACGTCAATTCGTGACTTTGATGGCGTAACTACACAATACACGTATGACGGAATGCTAAGGGAAACTAAGAGGCAAAATGCTATTGAGACACTTCAGACGACAAGGGCGCTTTCAAGTTATAGTGGGGGAAAGTATTCCATCAAGGAAACCAAGACAGGTGAGACACCAGTAACCACCTATTACGATGCATGGGAAAGAAAGATTGCCGAATCTGCTCCTCTTGCCAATGGCACAGCCATGTATACAGATTATCATTACCTTTCTAACGGAAAGGTTGGCTTTGTCTCATTCCCTCATAAATATTCGCAACCAACCCAAGAAGGTACAACTTATACCTATGACAATGCACATAGGCTTGTAAGTACAATAGACACTAATGGTAAGACAAGCACATGGTCGTATGCACCAGGTCAGGCTGTCAGCTGTATAGACGGGATTACAACTACGACATATTATTATAATAACGACAAAATTTCCGAAGTAAATGATGCCGCAGGCTGGATAGTGTATGATTATAATGCAGACCAAAATATCAGTTATATTGGCAGTGCTGATGCAGATGCATATTATACGTATGACACATACGGCAGGCTGACTCAGACAACAGACATGAATGGTGTTACCAAGCGGTATTCCTATGACAGGAATGGCTATCCAGACAGTACTATCATTGCTGGCAGCTATGTAAAAACAACCTACGACAAGTTTGGTATTTTGAGAAGTAAGTCATGGGCTGATTCAGGTGAATCCCCCCATACGGTAGCTTATACTTATAACAATAAATACCTTTTGACCGGAGAGGCGGGGAACGGCTATCAGAATACTTATAGCTATGATACGTACGGGAGGTTGACACATAAGACCAAAAAGGTTTACGACAACCAGATGGAAACCTGGAATGTCTCTCTCCAATATGGTCCCGGAAGTAAAATAAGCAAGATGGATAGCTATTTTAACTCCCATCCACCAACAACAGTAATATCCGAGGAATTCTCTTATCAGAATGGATACTGTGTCGGTGACACGTTGAATCACTCTCTTGTATGGAGTCTGGTGAAACAAGACAGATGGGGCCATGTAACAGAGGAGTTCGATTCCTTAGGCACTACAACCCATTCGTATGATGACTATGGGAATATGCTGACGATGAGACGTTATGGAAGTTCTTCTATGTTTGAGTCATACACATACAATATACAGACGGGGAATATGAGCAGTAAAAACGGCACTACTCTCTCGTATGATAGTATGAACCGGCTTACTGCATGGGGCAATCAGAGCTATACCTATGACAGCAAGGGAAACATAACCCACCAGCCATCAGTAGGAAACTTCTCATACAATGGCTTTAGGGTGACAGATATGTCAGCAGAAAACGATTATGTTATTGCTGACAGTCTGCGCATCAGCTACTACAAGGCTACAGAACGGCCGAGGAGTATTGAGAACGAGCATTATAGGGCAGACTTCTTCTATGATGGAGATGGCGAGCGTTATATGATGAAGGTCTATGAGAGACACGCCAATGGAGACAGCCTTATCTTCACAAGGTATTATATGGATGCCAATGCTGAGGTAACCAAGGATACCCTCGGACATTATACTCATCTGTATTATGCGGGAGGAGATGCATATACCGCACCTGCCGTTATGGTTATTGACGAGACTGGACAAACCGCTACATACCAGATTACCAGAGATAATTTGGGAAGTGCCATACAATATGCAAGCAAAAACGGTGTACGATATAGATATTCTTATTCTCCTTGGGGAGTAAGAACCCATCAGGTTGGTGGTAATACCGTCTTTTACCAGCCTGGTGACGACTCGCCTTTCGGCCCGTTCTATAGAACCTATACAGGGCATGAAGACCTGTGGATGTTCGGGTTGATAAATGCTAACGCTCGTTTGTACAACCCGTATCTGGGCCGCTTCATTAGTCCCGACCCGTTACTAAATAGCGAGGGTGGCCCCCTTGATTACAATCCGTATATCTATGCCAGAAATAACCCATACAAGTATATAGATAGGAACGGAGAGTTTCCGTGGTTGATTCCTGTTATGATTGGCGGTTTTGCCTTTGCTGCTGCAAACTTCGATCATATTGATAACCTTTTTGAATTCGCTGGCTCTTTTGCTTGTGGTGCTGTCGCAACAGGTCTATCAATAGGAGTCGGAGTTGTCGTTGGGGGCGCTGTAACAGCAGGCGTTGGTGCTATAGGTGTCTCTGTTGGGTCACCAGTCATAGCTGCTGCGGCGCCATTCGTTGGTGCTGGTGTAGGTGCCGCTGCTGGCTATGTATCTTATAATCTTACTTATTCCGGATTATCAGGAACACCATTCAACTTCAGTTGGAAAGATATGGGGATTGAAGTTGGTATTGCTGTAGCAACCGTAGGTGCAGGTAAAATTGCAAGCAAGCTCGCAAGCAAGGGGTCAAAGATAATGCAAACACGCCATAGGCCAATAGCGGCAGAACCGGATAAAATAGCGGCCAAGGCAAAGGCTGATAAGGCGCTTCTGCCAGTATCAGAATCTTTAAGCGGGAATGATAGTTGGGAACTTTTGGAGAGTAGGGCTGTGAGCAGGTATTCATCAGATGGCAATGTCGTTAAAATCCTACGTCCAGAAATAAATGGTTATGATAAATGTCTGATAAAGACTGATATGCATCATGTGTTTCCGTATTCCTTTGATGAGGATGTTGTAAAATATGGTTTTTCAAAGGTATCAAAGAATGGAGATAGTTTTGGCTATATTCTTCCAGGTTACCATGCAGGAGAAGCTGGTTTCTTCCATATTAACATGAATAAGCAAAATATGATTTACCATAGAAGTTTTTATAAATGGGCTGATCGTTTTGATATGTATGTGGGGAAAAAGGGAGTGGATGAAGTATACTTCTTTGAGAGGTAGTTAAATGTTATTGACGAAAAAACTATCTTTTTTATTTATTGTTGGAGAGAAAATGAGGGCGTATTATATGCAGGAAATGACTTTTATTATAAAAAAGTCAAGAAGCTTAGATCCTTTCTTGTTTTTTCCGTATTTTTGTGGTATAAATATTGAAAAATGTTTATGAATTGATGCACATTTATTTTAGAATTTATGATAAAACTACTTGACTACAATAATTCTTCTTCTCTGGTTATTAACGACATAGAGAAGGTAGGAAATCGTATTAATTTTAGCATTGCCGTTTATTTGCTCGACAAAAGAACTGACACAAATATCAGATTCGAGACAGAGTCTTTTGTTAAAATCGATGAATGGCAGCATAAAAGCGAGATATTGCTTTCTGATCATAAGCTAGAATTAGAGAATTTCTCATTTCATGCTGAACTCAACAAAATGTATTCCTGGGACAATCATATAATCAGTAATTATAATTTCTTTGAATTGTCTTGTAATATTAACAAAAGCCATCTAAAGTGTATGATAGAATCAGCTGATGTTTTTGGAAAGGAATTCATTGATGAAATTAATGAAGTTATATCGTATTACCCAGATTGTAGTGAAACAGTCCTCCAACCCTCTCCAAGAAATGGAGTAATACACATTAAACAAAAAGTTGTCGGAATATATGAAAGCGGTGAGTTCTGCAGCACGCAATTGAAAGTGTGTTCAGATAATTTTCAAATGATAAGAGTGTTTGATGACTTCTATAATGGTATTATATCTGAACCAAAAGACTTTATACAATTCAAGAACAATGAATTAGACCGTTTTGTTGTTGGAGATGTCGGAGGCGCAATCCTAGATATTGATCTTTACAGGAGAGATGATAAAGTAAAAGGAGAAGGTTCAATATATGATTGGGGGTATCCCGAACATAATGAATTAACATTTGATGGTTACGTTGAGGTTGAATGGGTAAACGTTGACAAGAAAGATTTGCCTCTGATTTCCTGAGATTTCTTTTTCTTGTATCAGAATTCAAGATAAATCATCCCTAAGATGATATGTCGTTAAATAGATGTCTGATGGAAGATGTCTGAGGGCACTTACGGTTAAGGGTTCATGGTTAATGGTTCATGGTTAATGGTTAGCGATTAGCGGTCTTTATTGAATTGAGAACGCCGAAGGGGTCGCGAGCGGAACGCGAGAACGAAGTGGCAATTGAAAATTGAGAATTATTTTTTCAGCTTAATAGCTTAGTTGCTTAGTAGAGTTTTCGTTTTCGTTTTGGTTTTCGTCTATAACCAATAACCTATAACCAGTTTATGTGGTTTAATCCTCAGGTCTAAGACTTTTACAGCGACGGAAGAACATCATTGAGCCAGTCGCAGAGGAAGATGGGGAAATTGACAATATTTCCGTTTCGCTTGATATTGAGAAGCGAGTAGCGCAGGCGGATACGCGGCTTATACTTTTTGTTGTATTCCGCAAAGCTTTTGCCGTTGACATTGTTCTCGGCCTTGACCTCAATCGGTATGATCTCAAGCCCATTCTGAATCAGGAAGTCCACTTCGGCCTTATTACCCTGAAGTGTCCAATAGTGGGGAGTCTTGAAACCCTGTGCAAGCAGTGAACCAAGCACGTAATTCTCTGCCATCGCGCCCTTAAACTCTTTCAAGATGTCCCCTTTGCTAAGAACAACTTCAGGCGGAAGTTCTGCCATTGAGCGCAACACAGCCTGATCGAGCACATATACCTTGAAGGCCGTCAAGTCCTCGTAATGCTTCATGGGTAATTCAGGTTTCTCTGTGCAGTAGATGCGGTAAATCATACCCGAGAGTACCAGCCAGTCGAGTGCCGACTCATATTCCCTTGCCCTGGCACCTTCGCGTACGACTCGGAATACGAACTTCTTGTTCTCCCGCGACAGTTGGGACGGGATGCTGCGCCATATCTCACGAATACGCGGAATATCCTTACCATCCACATGTTTGGTAAAATCCAGTTCGTACGATTTACGCAGATCCTCCAAGTCTAGTTCTATCACGGCCATTCCCGCATTGTCAAGCATGTCGCTGCAAGGCTTTGGCAATCCTCCGCACACCTGGTAACGGCGATATTGCTCAGTCAACTGGTTAAACAGAATCTCAGGTAGCGGCTCCAGTCCTGTCAGCCTCACCTCCATCTGCTCCATCAGCCGTGGATTAGCCATGCGCAGATATTCTCGGAAGGTTACAGGATACATATCGAGAAACGATACCTTACCTACTGGGAAGGTATTGTCAGCCTCGTCTTCATCACTATTGTCGTCCGCCTTCTTTTTCTTACGCTTGGTTGCAACTCCAAGCAGCGAACCAGCCGCAATGACGTCATACTCGGGGGCATCCTCCCTGAAATACTTCAGCGTGTTCAGCGCCTCCTTGCAGTCCTGAATCTCGTCGAAAAACAGAAGCGTTTCTCCGGCTATGATGGGAACCGTCGTGTAAAGTTCCAGTTCACCAAGCAGGCGTTTGATGTCCTTTGTCTGCGAAAAGACACCTTTCAGTTCCTTTTTCTTGTCGAAGTTAAACACAGCCACATGCTTGAACCGTCTGCGTCCAAACTCCTCCACTGCCCACGACTTACCAATCTGACGTGCGCCTTGAACAATAAGCGGCTTGCGGTCTGTAGCATTCTTCCATTCGTCCAGTTTCTTTAAAATGTCTCTTTCTATAATCATAATCGTCTCCTGGTAAAATCGTTGCAAAAATAATAATAAAACCAGATATTTCACACTTTATCGAAGAAAAATGTGTAAAAAATCACACTTTTCGATGATAGTATGTAAAAATGAGGTGAAATAACATCCCCTTTTTTCTTGTGGGATTCGGTGAAAAGTTGTAATTTTGCCATCAAAGATTATGCAAATATGACTAATACCGTTAAAACGTCTTTTTTCCTGCTG
>CADAWW010000058.1 GCA_902791675.1 uncultured Bacteroidales bacterium | reverse complement strand
ACGGCCATTCTGATTAACACGGGCCGTGGCCCCCTAGTGGACGAGGCAGCTTTGGCTCAGGCATTAAATGAAGGCCGTATCATGGCAGCAGGTGTAGATGTGCTGGAGGAGGAACCGCCACGTAAGGGCAGTCCCCTCATCGGCGCACAAAACTGCTTCATTACGCCCCATATTGCATGGGCAACAAAGGCGGCAAGAGAACGTCTGATGAACATTGCCGTAGCAAACGTAAAAGCGTTCCTAAATGGAACCCCACAGAATGTGGTTTCTTAAACAGTTGAATGTATAAAGTTTAAAGTTGAATGTTTAGTGTTAGAGTACGCTGTTATCTTGCGAGGAGAGTGACCTCACCACTTCTCTGAACAACGGATTACTTTCTAAAAGGAAGGGATTACCTATTATAATAAGATGTTCCTGCGCTCTTGTCATGGCCACGTTCAACTTGCGGTCTATCAGTTTGCCGTCCTCCATAAATGTGTTGTTGGTAAGGAACCGCAGCTGGTAATGTTTCTGAACGGTAAATCCATAGATGATATAACGGCGCTGACTACCCTGAAAGCGTTCTACCGTGTCGATGGTGATATCCATCAGTTCTGGAATACTCAATCGGGCAATGGTATTACGTATAGTGGCTATTTGGTTGCGGTAGGGGACAATAATCCCTATGGTATCATGGGCGCAGAAACAATCTTTCTCTATCTTGTAGATACGCTCTACCAGCGAGGCGATGATGTCGGCTTCGGGTTGATTCACCTTGTCGGAGGGTGACTGTTTGGGTGTCTTGCTGGGCAGGAACATGATTCTGCGTGTGAGGAGCAGATTTGTAAGCTCATCATCTGTGCTACACTCACAGGGCAGTTGGGCTGTCTGGTGGGGTAGGGGGACTATCTCTAACTTCCCGTTATAGAAAAGACGGTTAGGAAGTTCCATGATTTCTTGGTGCATGCGCCCCTGATGGGTGAGCATATAGGTAACGGAAGGGTCATCGCCATAAAGACTGAGGAGACGTTCAAAGAGTGAAAGACGACAGTTATGCAAACCAATTTGATGGAGTAGAGGATCAAGGACTGCCGATTCCTGTTCGGTCTGCTGAACGACAGCCGGTAGCTGCTTATGGTCGCCTATCATCACAAATTTCTTTATGGCAGGCTCATTTTTATGCTTCGCACTAAGCAGGCCTATGATGTGTGGCTCAAGAATTTGAGAGGCCTCGTCTATTATGGCCAAAGAGAACTGTTTGTATTTGAAGATGACCTGAGCGCTGTTCATGGCAGTAACGGTGCCTACGAAGACCCGTTTCTGAACAATCAGTTCCTGTAAGCTTGTCAAATCAGCGCACTTTCTGACCTGATTGTCAAAAAGATAAGGTTGATACTGGGGTTGACAGGCCAACGCATTGCCGATGCGTAGGAAAGGAATCTGAGCACCATGCAGTTTGCTGCATATCTCATCCACAGCCCTGTTAGTGTAGGAAAGCAACAGTACATTGGTCTCAGGATGCAGCAACTCCTCTTGAAGCGTGTTGAGCATGCCGTAGGAAGTTTTTCCACTACCAGGAGGACCGATAATCAGGAACAGTTCTCGGGCCTGCCGGACACGTAGCGAGAGATTGTTGAACGATCCGTACTCCCCCCTTATGGAAAGCGTTTCATCTACATTGGGATGACGGGCAGCCATCAGTAGTCCACGTCGTTCCTTAGGTGCTGAAAGGAAAGCATGCATGCCTCTATATAATGTGGAGTAGGACGACTCAAAGAAATCGTGCTCCACTGCCCAGTAATAATCCTTATGTCGTAAAAATACGAACGTGTCCACTTGAGTCTTACGTAGGTTCAGTGTAATCTCCTCAGGCGTAATGCTGACAATGCTGCAACGGAATACCATCGTGTTACAGGCATTTGGAATACTATCCTTCTTGTAGGAGTAAAGGATAACGATATCGCCTGGGCGGAAGTTGCTCATGTCGTTCTGTTTCTCTCCGTAAAAGCGTAGTACGACCTGTTCTACCTGTCCCTCTTCGCCTTCGGTGGGAGATACTAAACGTAGTTGGTGGTAAATATTACCTGCAGAAAGTTTATCGTCCAAACTGTCTATCCAAATGCTTGAGAAACCTGAATTCTCTTTCTGCTGATTCCCCAATTTGCTGAGTTGGTGCTCACGGGCAATAAAGGAAAGCATACGGTAGTAGTAAGCCTTTTCTGTTGAGCTGGCTTGACGTATAGGAGCCAGGAGTTGTTCTATCTTTGGACGTTGGAATTCTTTCCACAATCGGTTCTGTATTCCGTTGCGATTCAGTTGTTCGGGTGTAAGGGTCTCCAAGACGCTAAACCCGCCTTCTGCCAGACGGGACTGATGCCATACCAGTTGATTACGCAGACGGAAGGCATGAAAGAGCAGTTCGGGAGCAAACCCCAGTCCTAATAGTGCCCGTGAATATTTGGAGTAGAGCAGGAAGGCATGTAGCTCGCGGTTGTTCTGCTCGTATTGCCGGCGATAGTTATAACGCAACAAGGCCATATACAATAATAGCTGCACGTAATGTTGTCGTTGTGGCTTAGGCACTGAAGGGTCAGTATCTCCTGGTATAAAAGCTCCGCTACCGGATTTTTGTTCAACCAACACACGAAGGTCGAGTTGCAGCATATCCATACGTCCCTGCAAGCCGAGCATGGAAGAGAAAAAAGAAGGTTCCACCATTACCTTGTCCGTATGAAAGTGACTTACTTGAGCAGGGAGATCATGCTGGATTGCTTTACGTATGTTCTGCAGCTGTGCTTGTGCGTTGGTATGAAACTGAGCATTAGGAGGAGTGGAGAGTATGCTGAACGCATTCTGTTCAAAGAAATGGCGGGCCGAGGAGGCATATGAGATTTCCTGTGTGTGAAGTGTTTCATCGAGAAGTTGTCCCGCAAGATTACCTAACATGATGGCTTCGGATTCAGCAGCTGGTTCTATCATGTGTAGCAGATAGACAAGGGGGGAATCTGTAAAACTGTCCATGCAACGTGCTATCTGTGAGATGTCAACCAGATAGTCGGGCTCCAAGATGATAAGTTCCGGAAAGATTGTACCCTCATCATTGATTCGGGGCCGGACGAGGTGCAGTTGCATATCAGGTTTCAAGAGCGGAGTCAGATAAGACCAGTCGAAGGGGTAGTTCTCATTCCCTTTTGTGTAGCAGACACGCACTTCTTCTACATCGCCGGTTTCTATTCTTCCCCAAATAGACTCGTCATCCCATCTGTCTACAATCATTCTTACGTATTCTGCCAATAGCATTTGCCGGGGTCGCCGTTGTCTTTTAACAGGGAAGATGGCAGCAAGGGAATCGGGGACAGGAATGCCATAAAGATGTTTGACAAATAGACTAAGTGCTTGTGCATCATCAGCAAGCATACGTTTCTGTTCCTCAAAAGGAAGCTCCCTGTTCTTGAAACGATTTAAGCGCACACGCAAATCATTGACCATACGCCAAAGACGTTTGGGCGCATGGTGTTCCTTAAGCAGATAATCTGTTTTAGCAAACGGGCCTACCAGATGAATGGGCAATTGAGCAGTATGCTCGTCAAGTAGATGCAGGAAGAGGCGGTTCAATAGTACATAACGAGTGGAATCCTCTGATTGTTCAGAGAATATGGCAAGGATATCGGCATAGAACTCTGCCGCTGTCTCAGGTTGATATGGAGTTAATTCATAATCCACAATAGAATTCCGAATTCGCAATAAATAACGCAAAATTAACGTAAAAAACTGGGTTATACAAGGGTATATAAAGAAAAAGTCATATCTTTGCCATTGAAAGTTGAGAGTTGGGAGGTTAGAACTGAGAGTTTAATGATGCTTTTAAGATTTTCAGGTTATATATATGAGAAAGATACTTTCGTTTGTCATTTGCACCTTTGTTAGCCTGAACCTGTTGGCTCAGACTAATATGCCGACATCCTTAGACGGCTGGGCAGAACGTTTACAGAAGTTCGGTAAAAACATTCCGCAGGAACAGATTTTCATCCATACGGATAACACGTGTTATTTCCTCGGGGATACATTATATTATAAAGCCTATGTACGCCGAAGTGATGGTTTGCCCAGTAGGGTCAGCAAGGTGTTGTATGTTGAGTTGCTGAATCAGGACGGTTATCTGGTGCAGCGTCAATTGCTGGAGCTGGAAAGAGGAGAGGCCTATGGTGATTTTGTGTTGAATGATACGCTTTATGGTGGGTATTACGAGTTACGAGCCTACACACGCTGGCAGCTTAATTGGGGCGAATATGAACATCCCCATACCGAATATGCTGAGAAATGGTTCTTCAGTAAGAGAATGGCTAAAGAGTACTATAGAGATTACGAAAAGCTTTACAGTAAGGTTTTTCCTGTGTATGACAAGCCCAAGAGCCCGGGTGATTATGAGCATTTCATGACACTTCGACCTCTGCGCCGTCTGTTTAAGGCGGAAAACGAGCCCCCCAAGGCCGTTGTAAAGCTTTACCCGGAAGGCGGGCATCTGATTGCCGGCGTCAAGAATCGCATAGCCTTTGAGGCAAATAATGACGAAGGAATGCACATCGAGGGTACTCTGGCCATTGTGGATGCATCGGGCAATAAAGTAGCAGAAACCAAAACAGAACAGCGTGGTCGGGGTAGTGTGGAGTTTACCCCTGCTGATAAAACTAAATATACCGCCCAGTTTACATGGGAGTATGCAATGGCTAAACAAGATCTTCCAAAGGTCGAAGCAGATGGATGCGCCATTATGGTAACACAGGAAAACGGGCAAGTGAACGTTGACCTTTCGCTCTCAGGAACCGCTGCTTCCGAGTCTTTAGGAATGACAGTAATGAATCAGGGACAATTACTCGACTTTAAAGAACTGGGGACAGGCCAGAAACACGCTGTAACCTTTCCAGCCGACAAACTGCAGACAGGTGTTTGCCAGGTTACGGTCTTCAATGTGGAAGGCCGTATCTATGCTGATCGTTTATTCTTTGTCCGAAAAAACGACTTCCAACCTCAAAACATTACATTCAGCGGTTTTAATGATACACCCACAAAACCCTTCGATTCTATTACTTTAAAAGTGAAATCCGACAATCCCAATGGTCATATCAGCGTGGCTATCAGGGATGCCGCCCATACCGAATACATCTACGACTCGGGAAATATTCTTACTGAGATGCTGCTGAGCAGTCAAATCCGAGGATTCGTGGAGCAACCAGAATACTACTTCGAGAAGGACGATGACGAACACCAGCGCGCCCTCGACCTTTTACTGATGATTCAGGGCTGGCGCAGGTATGATTGGCATACAATGACTATGCCGGGGGCTTTTGCCTTTAACCACAGGCCTGAGCTAACTCCTCTACTGACGGGCGAGGTAAACAAGTACCATACTGAACATCAGGAGGATTTATATGCTCAGTATTCGGAGCAGGCAGCTAATAATGAGACTGTAACAGATGAATCGGAAGAAGAGGATGCGCCAGTTCCGAACTACACAGAGGTTGATATGGCTGCAAACAATGATGAACGCGAATTAGAGACTTTACACGATGGGCTGGCCCGATTCAACAAGAATGAAGGACCACTTAAAAATGAGGTACTGGTACACGCCAAATTTGTTAAACCCACAGAAGAAGGTTCCGACGGAGTAGTTGGTGAGGTGGTAACCAATAAAGGACAGTTCAATATTCAGAGTCCGCGTTTCTATGATGGGTGTATAATGGAGCTGGCTGCCTCTGATACGACCAAATGGAAAGATAATAAACACGGATGGTTTGAAATGGGGACTACAAAACGTGGTGATATAAACTATCCGGAGTTTTATGTACGCATGTGTCCTATATACCCGAGATTTGTCAAGCCATACGAATGGTATCAAGAACATCTGGCGCAGGCACCCAAGGGGAATGTGCTGGCTGCTGACTGGTTAAACGATGGTTCCCGTACGCTTCAAGAGGTTACCATTGGTGCCAAGCATAATATGCTACGTAAGTTTGATGCCAGTAAACCTGCTTTTGTAATAGATGCTTACGAAGCACTCAATGAGGCCATAGATGCCGGACTATGCACTGGTTACTTTATAGGACAACAGCGTTTTGTCGCTGATGTTTCCCGAACCTACATTGGTGATATGAATCTGGGAACTCCATACGATGTTGTTATACGCCTGAATACTGAGTTGCAAAGCGCCAGGTCATCCTTACAGCAAGCGAAAGAGCACACAGACGTGGAAGGCGGTCCTGTCCCGGAGTGGCATAGCAATATTTCAACCAGGACACAAGATTCGTTTAACAAATTCTTGAATCTAGACAAGGTTTATATTTACACAGATTATAGCCCGCGAAGGGAAGGTGACAAACATTTCGATGGCAGCAATCAGCCACAGGTAACAATCGATTTGCGTACATATCCGGACGAAAGCAAGCGTGCAGTTCGGAGGGATCGTTATCTCATCTTGCCTGGATTCTCCACCCCAGATGATTTCTATCAGCCCGACTATAGTAAGAAACCGCTGCCAGAGACAAAGGACTATCGTCGTACACTCTATTGGAATCCAAATCTAAAACTTGATTCGAAAGGAACTGCTACAATCCAGTTCTACAATAACTGCAAGCCTACCCAAATTGCTGTCAGTGCAGAGGGAATGGCTGCAGACGGAGCATTGCTTACAGGCAGAAGCATGCCGGAAGACAGATAATCTTAAACTATATATATTATGACAGAATTAAAAGATATTGTTGGAAAGTTTGCCATTTGTGGCACCGTAAGTGAGATAAAGCCTTTAGGCGAAGGGCTTATTAACGACACCTATAAAGTAAGGACTGCTGAAGCCGATCAGCCCGACTATGTGCTACAACGCGTAAATGATGCCGTTTTCCCTGACGTGGATATGGTTATGCGTAATATTGATGCAGTAACAAGTCATATCCGCAAGAAACTGGAGGAGAAAGGTGAAGAGGATATAGACCGCAAGGTACTTACTTTTATACCCTTGAAAGAAGGCGGTAAGAAGTTATATGCTCAGGTTGACGGGAAGTATTGGCGTATTATGATTTTCATTCCCGATGCTATTACCAAGCAGGCTGTAAATCCCGAGAGCAGCAGAGCCGCAGGAAAAGCTTTTGGCAATTTCCAGGCTATGCTGGCTGATATCCCTGTTCAGTTAGGTGAGACAATAAAAGACTTCCATAATATGGAGTTTCGCCTCCAGCAGTTGCGCGAGGTGGTAAAGGCTGATCCTGTGGGACGTGTCAGCGAGCCTCGCGTTCAGGAGATGCTTAGTCAGATTGATTCCAGAGCAGATGAGATGTGTAAGGCTGAACGTATGGGGCGTGAGGGCATCCTACCCAAACGAGTATGCCACTGCGATACTAAAGTAAATAATATGATGTTCGACAAGAACGATAATGTGCTTTGCGTTATCGACCTTGATACTGTTATGCCCAACTTTATTTTCTCTGACTATGGTGACTTCCTACGTACAGGAGCTAATATGGTGGCCGAGGATTGTCCTGATATGGAGAAGGTACAGTTCAATGTGGAAATATTCAAAGCCTTCACAGAAGGTTACCTGAGCAGTGCCTCAAGTTTCTTGACTCGTGTGGAGATAGAGAATCTGCCCTATGCCGTAAAACTTTTCCCCTATATGCAGTGCGTACGCTTCCTATGGGATTATTTGAGTGGAGATAAGTATTGGAAATGCCAATATCCGGAACACAACTTTGTCCGTGCCAACAACCAACTTCACCTCCTGCTTAGCATAGAGGCACATGAAGAAGAAATGAACGCCTTTATCAAACGCCAATCTTAACCTTACTCCCCCTCTCCCGTGAGAGGGGGCAGGGGGTGAGGTTTTTATTGTTTTACAAAGTGGAACCAATCCACATCGACCCATCCTCCGCTTTGTTTGGTAGCATAGTTGAAGATGGCAAAGCGGTTGCCCACGAAATGTTCTAAGTTGAAAACCATGTGGAAGCTGTCACCTAACTGCTTCCACTCTTTTCCATCCTCAGAATAAGAGAAAATAGCGTTATCTGTAGTGAAATCAGCCTCGGCACGCAAGTAGATGATATCCATATTGAAGGCAATGCGGGCTTTTTCAGCCGTACGGTCAGTCATAAGTAAATAGCGTTCGCCATTCTCCACGACAACCTCTATAGTTCCTGGCTGTGAGCAGTAGGTTGAAAGTCCTGCGTGATCGCCTTCTTTCATCTGACTGATGTCAATACGTATACTGGCTTCTGATTTGGGTCCGTAAGTTCTTTGTGTTAGGGTATTACGTGCTTCGAAGATACTGCCAACAACCTTGCCAGTCTTTAGTCGCAGGAATCCCTTACGTTCGGTTAGTGACCACAGACTGTTATCGGGATTGTGGTTCCACTCCCAAACGATGTCCAACTTAGGTTTCTTGAATTCGTCACTTGCTGAAATACGTTCCTTGCATTTCTTGCCGCCACCTGGAATACGCTGTACCTTGGCAATCTTTCCGTTTTCATCCCCCAACATAGGCCAACCGTCTTTCCACTGTAAAGGCATCAGATAGGGAATGCGGCCTACAGCGTCGTGGTCCTGGAACATCATGCTCCACCATTCACCATTGGGCGTATCTATAAAGTATCCCTGGGCTACGCCGCGTCCGCGCATCCCTGCATCGTCAGAGAGGATGACCTTCATGTTATTAGCATAGTCACCGTCAATCTTATCGGCACGGAAGCATACTTGGGTACGGATGCCACCGCGTGGCCACCAGATGCATGTCAGGTAATACTTGCCGTCGTGCTTATACACGTGAGAGCCTTCGAGCAGGCCTTTTGGCTCACCATGGATAACTTCACAGCTTACACCGTCTTCTTTGAATCCAGGACGGAAGTCAGGATAGAATTCACGCAACTGTATGTGTGAAGCGTTGAAAAAAAGGAAGGGGCGATCGTCATCGTCAATAAAGAAAGCAGCATCGTGATAGTAAGTATCGCTTTGCCAGATGATATCCCACTTTTTGCGAGGGTCAGTCGTACTGTACAGGAAAGACCTTCCACCAGTACCAAAGAAACAGTAGAATTTACCCTTGTGATATTTCAGAGAGGCTGCCCACTGACCACGACCATACACATTGCCGCCTTCAAGGTTATTCTTCGGACTGTCGGTCAGTGTATCGAAGATATAGTTCACTGTTTCCCAATGTACAAGGTCCTTAGAGTGCATAATGGGTGCTCCGGGCGAAAAATGCATGGTGGTTGAAACCATCCAATAATCATTTCCTACACGCACAGCATCCATATCAGGCACATCGGACCAAATAACAGGATTTGTAAAAGTATTCTGTGCCTGAAGTGTGCCTGCTAAAGCAAATAATGTATAAAGAATAATATTTGTAAAAACTGTTTTCATAAGCAAAAGTGAGGTGCTATTATTGAGAATGGTTACGATGTTTATTATTTCCAATCAGGGACGTCATCAGCGTCCTCATATACGCCTACTACATTTATAAGGAACTTAAGCGTGCTATAAGCTGGAACGGCTTCGTTAGTCTGGTCTTTATATGCCAGTTGCTGAGGGATATAAACAAGCCATTCATCCCCTTCTACCATATACTGTAATGCGGTTTGGAATCCCTCTGTTGTTCCTCCTACATACATCTCGACGGGTGCAGCAGTGGCTGGATTAAATGAACCATAATAGGACTGACTGAAAACCACGCTTTTTGTCTCCCTTACGGTATTGTCTGCGCTGACATATTCGGAAGGCATCAGCCAACCACGATAGTGAATAAGAACGTAATCAGAGAACTTAATCTGATTTGTGCCTTCTCCTTTCTTAACAATTTTGCAAATGATGCTGTCCGTTAAAGGACCTTGTATATCAACACTGCGCTGTAAACTTTTAAACATTCTCCACTGACAATGTTCCTCCCAGTCATTGCCATATTGTTTTTTTGCTGCATCAATAGCCTTGTGAGCAGAATCAGCGACTTCTACAAACCAGTTAGCATTTCTGCTTTCCCAACTGTAATAGGGATCCCACTCATCACTCGTCTCCGAGCAGGAAACAAAAACAAATCCTACTAGTCCTACTAGCACGGCTAGATAAACTAGAAAAAACTTTTCACTTTTCACTTTTCTCTCTTCACTTTAAATAGCACTGCCCATGTCCTTTATAGCACTCCCCAAAAAGGGGAAGCGGGGAGGGGACTACAATAGTTTTTTCAACAAGCTGGTAATGCTTACCTTGTCTTCAATAATACCACGTAAGTCGCCGATGGCTACACGACGCTGTTCCATTGTATCACGATCACGTAATGTAACGGTATTGTCTTCCAGCGTTTGCTGGTCAACGGTTACGCAGTAAGGGCAGCCGATGGTGTCCATACGGCGGTAGCGCTTACCTATTTGGTCTTTTTCTTCGTACTTGCAGTTAAAGTGGAAGCGCAGGTCATTGATGATCTCCTGTGCTTTTTCAGGCATACCATCCTTTTTGGTCAGAGGGAAAACTGCCAGTTTCACGGGTGCCAAGGCTGCAGGCAGGTGCAATACTGTACGTGTCTGGCCGTCGGGCAACTGCTGCTCCTCATAGCTGTGACACATAATAGAAAGGAACATACGGTCTACACCAATTGAGGTTTCAATAACGTATGGGGTGTAACTCTCGTTGGTCTCAGGATCAAAGTATTCAATCTTCTTGCCGCTGTATTTTGCATGCTGACTCAAATCGAAGTTGGTGCGCGAGTGAATACCCTCTACCTCCTTGAAGCCGAATGGCATATGGAATTCGATATCAGTTGCGGCATTGGCATAGTGAGCTAACTTGTCATGATCATGGAACCGGTAGTTCTCAGCGCCGAAGCCCAAGTTCTGATGCCACTTCATACGTGTTTCTTTCCATTTGGCAAACCAATCCAGTTCAGTACCGGGTTTGATAAAGAACTGCATCTCCATCTGTTCGAACTCGCGCATACGGAAGATAAACTGACGGGCGACAATCTCGTTGCGGAAAGCCTTACCTATTTGGGCGATTCCGAAGGGCAACTTCATACGCCCCGTCTTCTGCACATTCAGGTAGTTTACAAAGATACCCTGAGCTGTCTCGGGACGCAGGTAGATTGTGCTGGCACCATCAGCTGTACTGCCCATCTCTGTCTTGAACATCAGGTTGAACTGACGAACATCGGTCCAGTTGCGTGTTCCACTGATGGGACAGACGATTCCTTCGTCCAAGATAATCTGCTTCATGCCCTCTAGATCAATACCGCCCTCAGCGTTCATCACCTCCTGATAGCGCTTGTGCAACGCATCGAATTTCTCTTGGTTCTCCAAGACACGAGCATTGGTGGCACGGAACTGAGCCTCGTCGAAGGCATCACCAAAACGCTTCTGTGCTTTCTCAATCTCTTTCTGAATCTTGTCCTCGTATTTGGCCAACTGATCCTCAATAAGAACGTCTGCACGATAGCGCTTCTTAGAATCGCGATTATCAATGAGGGGGTCGTTGAAAGCATCAACATGGCCTGATGCTTTCCATGTGGTGGGATGCATAAAGATAGCTGCATCTATACCTACAATATTCTCGTGTAGCAGCACCATGCTCTGCCACCAATATTGCTTAATGTTATTTTTCAGTTCTACACCGTTTTGGCCATAATCATATACAGCGCCCAATCCATCATAAATATCGCTACTGGGGAATACAAAACCATATTCTTTACAGTGTGAAACTATCTTTTTGAAAACATCTTCTTGCTGTGCCATTTTATACCTTATTTATATATTATTAATAATTTGCCTGCAAAGTTACGAATAAGTGAGAGAAAAGCAAAAGAAAAGTTTATTTTTCTTTTCTTTTCCGAACGTAAGTAACTTAGAGACATGGTCTCAAAGATAGTGCAAACCGAGCGAATGACCAAATTTATTTGGGTTTTTCCGAGAGGAAATATAAACTATATGTGTTGTTTCTTATAAATATACCTTATTCGACATCTTTCAATAAATCCGTCTTTGTTTCTATGCATCATTTGGGGCCTCAAATACCAAAATCTATTAAACGGAACTAAATGTATCATTGAAACAAATTTTTTGAAAAAAAAACCAAAAAAAATTATGTGGCTTCGAAAAAAAACTTAACTTTGCATAGAAAATTCCTAAAAACTACATAAAAAACTTAAATATAATCGTGTACTCAAAAGTTTGC
>CADAWW010000057.1 GCA_902791675.1 uncultured Bacteroidales bacterium | reverse complement strand
GAAATGGATTCTTCTTTATTTAACATTAGTCCTATGCATGACAAGGCTATCGGCACAGAACACCTTGACGCTGACACTTGCCGATGGAACCCAACACGTGCTGCTATTAAGCGAACGCCCGGAATTGCTATGGGAAGGCGGTAATATCATTATCAGTGCGGGCAATACCGAACTCTGCATTCCTCGTACTGATTTCCGTGGATTCAGTGCTTCTGACGAGGATGCCATAAAGATAGTTAAGAACGGCGGAAGCAAAGTCGCTGTAGATGCCAACGGACGCCTTAAGGCCGAAGGACTGAAAGCCGGAACCCTGATACGGGTTTATGACAGTTCGGGGCGGCAGGTCAGTAAACAGACAGTAGCCTCTAACGGGCGGGCAACCGTCAGGATATCCGGAAAATCCTCCGGCACTTTCATCGTGAAGATAGATAACCAACCTGCGATTAAAATTGTGAAGCCATGAGAAAGATATACGCAAAGATGCTGACAGCTATCACGGCTGTATTGTTCCTCATGCCTACAATGCTGAGGGCACAAGACCAGATGGTTATTGGCAAGATATCTATACCCTTGTCTCTGATGGCCAGACCGTTTCTTTTGGCGGGAAGGACATCAAGCAGATTCGCTTTGCTGACAGGGCAGAAACCGCACAAGATCCCCTTTTGACACCTAAGGAGACAGATAAGTACAACCCCAACTTCGAACACCAAGAAGTGGATTCATACGAGATTCTGTTGATGGATACGGCACTTTGTCATGCACAAGTACAATTCAAGGAGGATGTACCGCAGTTGTATGTCGGCAAGATTCTGTCATTGGAAAACGATACTGCTGCCTGGGAAGAAGGCCGACATACGTTTCCGCTTTGCCAGCATCGAGGAGTTGATCTACAATACAGAATTTGTACTGGCAGCAAATCCCGACAATACCTATTTCGAAACCAGGAGCGCCAGCGGTGACCCACTACCGGTTTACAGGGCCCGTCGCACTGCCGGCTTAGAGGCTGTTCCAAAGGTTGAGATTGAAAAAGGGCCAGTGAAGCTTTTTGCCGAGATGGGCATGAGTCTTACCAGTGCCGACAAGAGCAGCCTTGATATCGATGCCAAGTTTAAACTTAGCAAACCGCGCAGGAATGAGAAATGTGCCCGCTCCTTCCTGGCTAAAATAGAATACATGGGCTTTGTTGCTCGCGGAACCTACGAGAAGACAACAACCCTGGAATTGACACCCCGTGTGGGCATCAACTTCGAGAAGGATAAATATCTGGATAAACCGCTGTTCAAAGCCTCAGGAAAATTCATGATTCCTGCCGGTCCTGTGGTAATTCCTCTGTGGCTCGACCTTTCAGGAACGTTAGGATACAACATTCAGGCGGCCATAGAGGCAGAAATGAAGTTACAGCAAGTCACTAAAACAGGACTTACACTAACGGCCGGAATGGAATATACACGTGAGGCTGGCAGCCTGAAGCCCATTCTCGACATTAAGCCCGTCTTCGATCCTCAGAAGCCGGAGATACTCTCCAAGGAAGGTACCATCATGGCGCGCTTCTCGCCATATCTCAGGCTCGACCTGCTTATTGATGTCGTCTTTGGTATGCACCTTGACCTTATGCCTTACCTGAAGGCTACTTATAAAGGTGTAGAACGTAAAGGTGGGATAGTGATGACTACGTCTCACATACTACAGAAGATTTCCTCGTAACAAAACTCTACCATTCACCCTCTGATGTTAAACCAGTCAACAATCAGAAGGTCACCCTCTGCTCGTATGATGTTGAGGACACGCGTGATTTCCAGACTTTTGCAACCTTGAACGAGGAACCCGTGACACCAGCCTTAGGACAGGAGCATGCTGTTATGCAGTGTCTGGAGACAAATTTTCCATACGAACAGATGGCTGGTGAAGCACAACAGTCTATGTCCTACCGCAGGGCAAATTCGGGAATGCCTGCAGGTGTTGAGATGCACGAGATAGAAGGCTCTGAATGGGCGACGCAATGCGATGATGAAGGTATTGCACATACCACCTTCCATTCACGTATCCCATTGGGGTATCGCACCATACTGGTTACACGTATCCTGGACGGTGACGGCAATACCATCAAGGAACTGCGGGAAGAGATGCCTTGGGAGATTAGGAACTTCAACGCCTCTGTTTCCATGGGCGGACATATCAGCACAATCCAATACCGTGATGGTGGTGATTACATCTATGAACATATTGTAGGAGATGACGGCGAAGCCGACTTCCGCAAACAAGGTGACAAGATAGAAGTGTACACCCCGATGGGATGGTATTCCGTACCTAATAATGTCCAGATGCCCATTTCACAATGCATGCACGTGTCAGACCCTTACAGGGTGAAACTCTACGACTTCTCTCGCTGGATGAAGAAAGAGGCCGGACGAAATACGGAGGGCATGACCTTTGGCGATACGGAGTATCTGGGTTACAGATGTAAAACCGTCCATGTCTCTACGGGTACAATCACCTATTGGCAGAACCTCGTTCTGAAGGTAGAAGGAAGCGGTGAAGGTGATTTCCATGTCACTTCACTCGAGATACTTGATAATTTCGAGACGCCAGCTATTGAAGAGTAGGTCGTGTGGGGGCCTACTCCACTTCCATTTCTATTGTTCCTATGAAACGGGCGTTCTTACCGGTATGGTCAACGATTACCTGATGGCCCTTTTTGTCGTTGACATACTGGGGCTTTGTGAAATAGGTATGTGAATGTCCCCCAAGAAGCACGTCAAGTCCTGATGTCTGGGCAATGAATGCCTTGTCGTGCTCCGGCCCGTCGCCCCACCCCAAGTGGCTCAGGCAGATAACGACATCACACTGTTCCTCCCCTCGCAGTTTGTCTATGACAGGTTGAGCTGCGACAGCAGGAGGGGTAAATTTCATACCTTCGTAATTCTTGCCTACAATTAATCCCTTGGGTTGCGGACAAACGCCAAATACACCAATCTTCTTGCCACCACGATTTACAATAATATATGGTTTCACCAAGCCTTCACAAGGCGTTTTGGTAAAGTCATAATTGCAGCATACTATAGGGAACTCTGCCATACGGAAAAGCCGGGCCATATTCTCCAGGCCGAAGTCAAACTCGTGGTTCCCTATCGTTACAGCATCGTAGTGCATCTGGTTCATCAGTTTCACTTCCACCTCTCCCTTGAACAGGTTGTAGTACACACTACCCTGACTGAAATCGCCGCAGTCAAGCGTCAGCATGTTGTCTGGATGTTGTTCCCGCAACTGACGGAACAGACTGATACGACGGAGGAATCCTCCCTTGTTGGCCTGCGCGGTATCGCTGAAGTTAGGAGAAATGGGCTCTATGCATGAGTGTGTATCGCTGGTGTGAACGATAAGGAACTGTTTCGGCTGAGCCGAAAGCGAGTTGAAAGTTGAAAGTTGAAAGTTGAAAGTTATGAAAAGCAGGAATAATATAGTCAATATACGTCTCATATGATAGTTGACAGTTTATGAGTTTATAAGTTTATGAGTGGTTGAAGAATTCTTCATTTCCCCCTCCTTAGAGGGAGGGGTTGGGGGTGGGTCTATTCTTTCCTTATAACAATACGTCCTTCTATCTTGCTGTCGATAATACGATGCTTAATGACGCTTTCCATTAAAACATCGCGTGTCTTGAGTCCAATCTCATGACGCTTCTTGGCCTTCTTCAGGGCATACATCTTGTCATTGCCTTCTGCCAGATAGTCCAAGGTGGCGACGGTGTAAACACGCTTACGGGAAATTTTCTCGCCATTTATGGTGGCACTGACCAGTTTCCTGTCTTTGCCGATAACTATTCTTACACTGCTGCTAACACCCTCGCCCCCTACTGCTGCAATGTTCTGCATGAGTTTGAGTAAGTGCTTGCCTTTCATTTCCAGAACTACCAGTTCGTTCTCGAAAGGTGATATAAGTATAATGTCACCACGTGTAACAATACCCTCAGGCATGTTGTTGCGCAGACCGCCGATATTGATCAGTCCCATATCTGCAGCAGGCAGCCCAGTGGCCGTGCTTCCTTCCACCATTACATCGGCAGCCCAATTACTGAGCAGACTTTCGGGCCTTTTGGCATTCATTGCCACACGGCTCATGCCCAATACAGGGGACATAACGCTGTCTACACTGGCCTTATAAGGAGCAATAATGGCTAATGCCGTAGAGTCTGGATAGGCATCCAAAGCACTGGTCACCTCCAGTCGATTCCACTTGGTAGACTTAACCTTATACTGTTGCGCCGATACAGGGTAAAGTGTAAGGAACGAAAAGTTAAGAAAAAACAGAAATACACCTGTTATGTGCTTCATAATTATAACGTTTGATGCGCAAAAGTACATAATTTTACATAAAATCCAAAAACTTTCAACGCTAAACTTTCAACTTTCAACTTTTTATTGTACCTTTGCGCCCGCTTTCCCATAGGTCGCTGGCAGGAGAAGTGTGACCTGTTATGCCTATTGGTGATCGACAAACAATTTTTAAACATAAGCAAAAATGGCTGATTTAATTAAAATTGCTGAAGAAGCATTTGCTACTGGCAAGCAGCACCCCTCATTCAAGGCTGGTGACACAGTTACCGTAGCATACAAAATTGTCGAGGGTAACAAGGAGCGTGTTCAGCTCTACCGCGGTGTAGTGATTAAGATCTCCGGTCACGGTGAGAAGAAGCGTTTCACTGTTCGTAAGATGTCTGGTACCGTTGGTGTTGAGCGTATCTTCCCCATCGAGTCTCCCGCCATCGAAAGTATTACCGTAAACAAGGTTGGTAAGGTACGTCGCGCTAAGTTGTACTACCTGCGTAACCTAACCGGTAAGAAGGCACGTATCGCTGAAAAGCGTGTTGCTGCCAAGGAAGCAGAATAAAAAAGCTTCCCCTCTTAAAACAAGAATCAAGAAAGCATCAGGAATACTTTTCCTGGTGCTTTTCTTGTTTATAAACAAAAAACCGCTTACCTTTGTAGTCGAAATCTTTTTAACTTATTAACTCATAAACTAATAATACAATGAAACAGTTTTTTTCTGTACTGACGTTAATCAGTTTCTTTTCAATTCAGTCATTCGCACAGGATATTTTCCTGGAGAATGCGAAATTCCGTGTTGGCGATGATGCTTCATGGGCTGGTATAAATGTAGATGAGAGTTCGTGGCGTAACATCAGCAATACATCCACATGGACAGCACAGGGTGTTAAATGCGAGAATGGTTTCGGCTGGTATCGCTATCATGTAAACATACCCAAAAGTTTGCTTGAGATGTCCGATCTTAAGGAGACCGTAGATTTTAAGATGGGTAAGATAGACGATGCCGATGAGGTATATCTGAACGGTAAGCTTATCGGTAAGACTGGTAAGTTCCCCTCTGATGCAGGCGGCTACCAAAGTCAGTGGAGCAAACCGCGTCTATACAGCGTAAAGGTAAACAGCGGCCTTATCAAGTGGGATGCTGACAATGTATTGGCAGTAAGAGTTTACAATGCAGGAGATCCGGGCGGTATGTTCCAAGGTCCTGTGTGCGTGCGCGTACCTAATACCATTGATAACCTGAGCATCAGCATCAAGGAAGGTAAAGACAAGCAGGGTGCCTTAGCGTGCATAAGTACCCTCAACAGCAGAATTTCTTCTACCAAGAGCGGCGTATTCACTGTTAAGGTTCAAGATCCCGAGTCAGGAAAGGTGCTGACAGAAAAGACACAAAAGGTTTCTGTTAATACGAAGAAGAGCAGTGCTATCAGCCTACCTTACGACAATCATCAGATGGTACGTATCATTGCTACTTTCACAGAGAGCAAGACAGGTTTGAGTACTACCACTCAGTATATCCCCAAGTACATCCTTACTCCTGCAGCACCTGCTGAGCCTCGTTTCAACACGACTCCTCTCTATGGTGTTCGTCCAGGTTCTCCTATCCATTTCCGCTTCGGTGTGAGTGGTGAGAAGCCTATGAAGATTACTTCTGACGATCTGCCAAAGGGTCTTGCCATCAATCCCGACAACGGAGCTTTGAGTGGAAGTCTGGAAAAGCCGGGATCTTATACCTTTACTGTTAAGGCAAAAAATGCTAAGGGTGAGCAGACACAGAAATTTACCATCCGTTGTGGCAGCAAGATTGCCTTGACACCTCCTATGGGTTGGAACAGCTGGAACTGCTGGGGTCTGAGTGTTACACAGGATAAGGTAATAAGCAGCTCTAAGGCTCTTATTGAAAAAGGCCTGGCTGATTACGGTTATTGCTATATGAACATCGATGACGGCTGGGAAGCTCCCAAGCGTAATGCTGACGGTACCATCGCAGTGAATGAGAAGTTCCCCAGCATGAAGCAGTTGGGCGATTGGTTGCACTCCGAGGGTTTGAAGTTTGGTATCTATTCTTCTCCTGGCGATCTGACCTGTGGCGGTTACCTGGGTTCTATCGACCATGAGTTGCAAGATGCTGAAAGTTATAACAGTTGGGGTATCGATTATCTGAAGTATGACTGGTGCGGTTATGGTCGTAAGCATGCTACAGAACCCGACAGGCAGACAGTTGCCAGCTACGTTCGTCCTTACTTGCTGATGGAGCGCTGCTTACGTCAGCAGCCTCGTGATATCTTCTACAGTCTCTGCCAGTATGGTATGGCTGAAGTATGGAAGTGGGGCCATGCCGTTGATGCCAACTCCTGGCGTACAACAGGTGATATCACTGATACATGGGAAAGTCTTTATGACATAGGTTTCGGCCAGCAGCCTGAACTTTATCCCTATGCCCAGCCAGGTCATTGGAATGATCCTGATATGCTGATTGTCGGTAAGGTGGGTTGGAGTAACAATCTGCGCGACAGCCGCCTTACCCCAGACGAGCAATATACTCACATCAGTCTGTGGACACTTCTCGCCAGCAACATGCTGATTGGATGCGACATTGCCCAGATGGATGACTTTACCGTCAGCCTGCTTTGTAACCACGAGGTGAATGCCGTTAACCAGGATATTCTGGGTAAGCAGGCTCAGCGCGTTGTTCTGGATAGTAGCATTCAGATTTGGAGCCGTCCTTTAAGCGACGGCAGTTATGCTGTCGGTATCTTTAACGTAGGTCCGTCAGATGCCCGTGTTGACTTTAAGAAGTATTTCAAGGAAATGGGAATCGGTAGCCTCCAGAGCGTTCGCGACCTGTGGCGCCAGAAAGACCTGAGTACAACAGATGTGAATTACTTCATCCCCACTCATGGTGTGAAGTATCTGAAGATAAGAAAGTAGGAGCCTTACCAGCCTCTCCCCTAACTTTTCTAAAAAGGGTTCCCGTTAACGTTCCCCTCTCCTCGGAGAGGGGTCAGGGGAGAGGCCAAAATAAAATTTTTTTGATGATTTAGTTTCCAGTTTCGCCAAAAAGTTATACCTTTGCGCCGTCTTAACCAAGAATGCGCCTGTGGTGGAATTGGTAGACACGCTAGACTTAGGATCTAGTGCCGCGAGGCGTGTAAGTTCGAGTCTTATCAGGCGTACAATAAAAAGAGACCGCTGGAAATTCTTCCAACGGCCTCTTTTTTCTTTATTTTTCAGCTAATAAAGCACCTTCTTGCCATTAATAATGTAGATGCCCTTCTTTAATTGAGAATTAACCTTGCGGCCGCTTAGGTCGTAGATAGCACCATCGTTGACGTTACCATTCCCGTTAACGTTCTCAATGCCATTCATCAGTTCACCAGAAACGCACTTGTCTAACAGCACCTTCATCCAGTGTCCGCCAACAACAGAACGTCCGATGAAAGCAACAGAATTGCCACTGTCGGTATAATACCAGTCAGACAATGGTACACGTGATTTCGTTTCATTGGCATACTTGTACAAACGGTCCATGTGGGTGGTGAACTGTGCCTGTGTACCCAGACAAGCTGTCCATGATATCCAGTCGGACTTAGTATATATAGAACGGTTGTCAAGAGGAAGGCCATAAGTCTTAACCTGTCCGTTGTAATACACCATCTCCTGTTTATACACAGCATCGGGGAATAGCTTTGTCTGCCATACTTTATCCCATACCATATTATATTTCTGGCTCCATGTTCCAGGCTTGTCGAAGGCCAGCTTGTAATGATTGCCGTCCTTGGCCAGCTTCACCCACTCGGTAGCCATTTCCTGAGCCTTGCCAAAGTAGTAGTTATAGCTTTCTTCATCACCCTTCTGCTTACACATCAGGGCAAAGCCTGTAACGCCCATAATAGCCTTGAGAGAAAGGTTGGCATTGTGGGCCAGATGTCCGGCAAAGTCATCGGTACAAAGCTGGTTCTCCGGATCGAGCCCGTTTTCTACCAGATAGTCTGTCCAGGTCTTCAGCGTCTTCCAATACTTATTGGCCCAGGTCATGTCATCGTCAATAAGTGTAATGGCAGCAGCCAATACAACAATATTCCCGGACTCTTCAATAGGCATGTTACCAGCGAAGCCTCCGTTACCGTCAGGGAAGCGGATGGAATAAACCTGATTGTTGGCATGCGGATAAGTACCCAAGTCATGTGCCGCGAAATCGAAGCCCCATCGATTACTCTGACAGTAATCCAGAATAGAAGTACACATACCCTTCATGAGGTCGGTATTATATATAAGGAATAGAGGCGCAGAGGGATAGGTCAGGTCGACGGTGTTCACACATCCATTGGAATTGTTCTCCTTGGAGAAGAAAAGCAGGTTGCCTTTATTATCCTGGAAGATTTTGTGAGCAGCAATAACATGACGGTAGCATCCGGAGAGCAGTTCGGCATATTTGGTATTACCGGCAGCCAGACCATCATCATAGATTTGCTTGTCCTGAGCCTGACAGTCGGTCATAATCTGATCATAACGGTCGTGCAGCTCCTCAAAAGCCTTGAAAATAGTTTTACCGTTACGTGCCCAATAGCCCTTGTAGTCGACATCCATATAACGCATATCCTTTACCTCGTCATAGCCGATCATCATATAGGAATTGGCCTGTAGAACTTTCCCTAAATCCTTACTGAAGGCCAGCAGGGGCATATCGGAATCCTCGGTACTGGTACAGGTAGTTGTAGGAGCTTCCGGCAATTTACCTGTGGTGGCAAAGGTAGTAGCGACCTCTGTACGATTACCCAAGGAAACAGTTCCGTTAATTTCAGGGATATACAGATATCCCCAGTCGATACAAATCATGTCACCGGCCCTTCCCAACACCTTCTGTGTCTTTGCACCTGACTTGATATAGCGTATACCGTTTTGCTCCGTTATAGAAGAAACGGTCTGCTGCATGTTGTTATTAACCGTAAGTTCGGGCGAGGTGGCAAAGAAGAACTGAACATCATGCTCTTCGCCATCGTTCGAGGTAACCTGATAGGAGATGAAATTGATGGGCGTTGACATGAGGTCAACATCCTTCATGAGCATTGGTGCAGTGAAGACCACATCCAATGTCACAGGCCCGCAGGTAAATTTATAATAGGTGTTAGTCGCCAGTACATGACAGTTGGTTTGGTTGGCCATCTGCTCGCCTGTGGTGCTGTAATACAGGCCAATATCGGCTAAAGCTCCACCTGTAGTATTATGAACGTGGTATGCTATCACATTCTCACCCTCGTGTAGCACGGCCTTGTCATCATCTGTAAGTGGATAATCCACATTCTTCACCCATGTCTCACCAGTGGAGAAAACCTTGCGCCCGTTGATATAACCTTCGCAGACATCATCATGTGAATAGATAATATGCAGGTCACGTTGCAAATCCTCGGCTGTGAGAGTTATGCGTCGACGGATATATACATCGGAACCGGTAGCAGTCCATGGGGTGTTCACATAAGGCTCTCCGGAAGATCCGAATGCTCCGGACTGCTCTTTCCATGTTGAGCCGCTGTCATCATAATTCTCGTTAGTCCATGTGGTTCCAGATAACGCTGCTGTACGTACACGAGCTGTCCAAGGACCCTGGTCTGCCATCGGGGCAATGGCTTCCATTCCTGGGTGGAACCCCAGCGTATTACGGAAGAGACCCACATCAGCCAAAGCTCCGCCACGGGTATTGATTACGTGGAAGGCAATGACATTATCGCCGACAACCAGGGCATCCCGTGAAGCACCTTGCAGGTGTACCTTGACATTTTGCTTCCATGTTTCGCCATTCGTTGCTTCTGCCAACTTAACGCCATTGATGTAAAGTTCAAAATTGTCGTCATGGGAGTATATAATCCATAAATCTGATTTCAGGTCTTCCTCTGTCAGCGTGACATGACGGCGGATATAATATTGTGACAGGTCGTTCCAATTAGTATATACCCCGTCATATTCGTTTTGCGAGCCAAAAGCTCCATAGCCATTAGTCCAACCGCTTTCACTGGCATCCCTCTCGTACCAGTTGGCTGCTGCATTCGAACGTTTGATTTTTGCCAACCAACGACCCTTGTTGCCCATAGGTGCAATGGACTCCAGTAAAACGTCCTTTTGGGTACCCATAAAACGATAATTTGTGCCATCAACGCGCAGAATTCCATCCATAGCCTTAACAGCTCCTGTCCAATGACGGGTTGTTCCTCCCGTCAACTTATTGTATGGTGACCAGAATGAAATATAGGGGTCATTCGAAATCAAGGGTACTGAGGGCAGACGCAACTTGGTCTGCTGATAGGGTGTGAAGTAATCTGTCTGAGCTTGCATAGCCACAGTAGCTAGCAAGGCAATCAAGAAGGTTAATGTCTTGTTCATCGGCTAATATTTTATAATAATGTTATTATTGCGCTGCGAAATTATATATTTATGCGCTAAAACCCAAATATTCCCTTCCTAAAAGGCAGCAAAGATGCTTATTTTTAGGAAATATGTCTTTTTGTTTACAAAAAAGAACAAAAATTTTGTTTGTGAATTTATAATTTTGCATATTTGCACATAATTTTGATGAATATTGTTATTAACTTAAACTAACAAAAGCATGAAAAAAGTTCTACTATTTATCATTGGCTTGGTAATGGTTACTTTTACCTATGCCGACCCCATTGAAGCTACGCCAGTGGATAACATTGCGACGTATCAGGGAAGTGATCCTTATGTCTATGATCAGACAGCAAGGAAGTTCTACGCCTACAACAATCAAGGTGTTTATGAGGAGTATGGCAAGATAACAAAGGTCAACTCCCTGAAAGTTGCCGGCGGTGGTGTTACAGAGATTGAATACATTGCCACAACTGATGCCACGGGCAGGCCTTATATCAATACGGAATATATACATACGCCTAACACCCGTATTTTAATGGAGTGCGATATTGATGGCAGCAATACAGCCAATTACCAGGCTCCCTTCGGTTCCCGTTCAAACTATGGAACCGATATGTTTGTTTTCTTCTGGCGCTTTGCCGGACAGAATACCGGTTGTTTCGCCCGTAATGCCGAGGTAACAGGAACAGCTGAAATTCCCACGGGAGAAAAGATTCTGGTCAATGCCAGTGGTTTGACCTTGGATGTTTTCAAAGATGGTGAAGCAGAGCCCTGTGCAACCATAACTGGTGAAGGTGACTCCAAGGGTGGTACTACCCCTATGTACATCTTTGATCTCTGTCACACTAATCATCCCGACAACTCTGCAACTTTCATGAAGCTATATACCTTCAAGATTTTCGAGGGTGAGTTGTTGAAAATGGATCTTGTTCCCGTTGTGGACAGCGAGGGAAGAGGTGGTTTGAAAGATAAAATCACAGGTAAGGTATTTAATTCAGCTAATAATGCCAACTTTGAACTCAGCGCTGACGGTCAAGCTATTGCAGCCGAAGCAGGCATCACAGTTTATAAGGGTAAACTTGTCGTTAATACAAAAGATAATCACGAGTACAAATGGAATGGAACATCCTGGGATGATCAAGGTCTCGTAACCACTCAGCCTATCGATATGACGGCATACAAGGATCTGAACAACTGGACCACCAACAATGATCACAAGAATGTATTCGAAGGTAAGATTACATACGATGAATCCGCAGGAACCTGCCATCTGGATAACTACGTAGGTACTGGTGGTTGGGAACCTCTTTATTATAAGTTAGAGGGACTGGAGGCTGGTGCTACCTACACCGTATCATTCAATTTCAGTTGCGAACAGTGGAAATCATGGAATGAGGGATCATACGCCTTCCTGCCTTTCTATGTCCGTAACACAGATGCTTTTGACCATGCCTCTGCTCCCAACAATCCGGGTGGCGAAATCCTGGGTATGACGCGTTTGCCAAAGGCACAAACAACAAACCAGCCTTATTCTTTCGAGTTTACAGCCGACAAGGACTGGGATGTATTGAATATCCAGTTCGGCGTGTGTGACGACGGTGAGCATAATCCTCCATACTACTACTATTTTGACCAGCTTACGATAGAGAAGGTTGTCTTCCCTGTAGCATACGATGAAATCACTTGGACAGACACCGAGAAATACACACCGCTTGCTTACATTGAGAGTGTATCCGCAGCCCGTGAGAATGTGTTTGAATTCCCCTACAAGCCTACTACCGACACAAAGGTAAGTGTCAAGTTCTCGACAGAGAAGCAGGAAGGTTGGCGTGCTGTCTTCAGCGCACGTAACGTATATGCCGGAACAGGTATGTCACTCTATATCAATGGTAATGACAATGCACACATCGGTTACTTCACCGGCGGTACAACAGGTAATGGTGACAACCGCGCACCATTTGAATTAGGTAAGGAATATGAGGCAGAGTGTACTGTTGACAACCTGAAACTCAACGATGTGGACTATCCGACCGGTGAGACAACCTGCAACGCCACGACTCGTAACTTTACCATCTTCGCTAATCCCGAGTGGGACAACGCTTTCCACGGCCGTATCTGGTACTTCAGGGTTTCTGAAGGCGACGAGGAAGTTTGTAACTATGTACCTGCTATGCGTCATGATGGCGTATATGGTTTCTATGACATCATTAAGGGCGACTTCGTTATGCCGAAGAAGGGCTATGACGGATACACCTTCCAGTTAGATGAAAATATGGCTTATGTCTGCTTCCTCCCTGAAACTCGTACCGTAGCTGCTGGCTCTAAGGCCCAGTACCTACCCACCATCCAGAATCTGGACGATGTGAAGTTGACATGGAAGTCAGCAGATGAAAGCATTGCTACTGTTGCTGAAGACGGAACGGTAACAGGTGTTGCTATTGGCAAGGTCGAGATAACATGTACTACCGATGCCGGTGACGGCTGGGAAGCAACTTACACACTGGAGGTTCAGCAAAAGGCAACAGATACCTATCAGTTTGCCGAGGGTTCTCTGTACGGCACATACGTAGCTCCATTTGACATCGCAAAGATCCACTCTAAGGTTCAGGCATTCACTGTTGAGGTAGTAGAAGGCGGCTTTGCTAAACTGAATGAGGTTAAGGCTATTCCTGCCGGAGAGGCTGTAGTTCTTAAGGACAATGGTACAGGTCATAAGTATGCATTTAATAAAGCAGAGGAAGCTGTATCTGCCTATGAAGCCAACGACCTGAAACCTGCAACAGAGGAAGTTACTGCCGACGGCACTCAGTTCATTCTGGCTAAGATTGGTGATACTGTAGGTTTTGCTAAGGCAACTCCTGAGACCAAGATTGCAGCCGGTAAGGGTTACCTGGTAATCTCTGCTGCTGTTAAGGCCTTCTATCCCTTCGACGAGGAAGATGAGACTGGCATAGATAACGTTAACGCTAACCTTAACGAAACTATCTACACCCTCTCCGGTCAGCGTGTGAACAAGGCTCAGAAGGGCATCTTCATTATTAACGGTAAGAAGGTGCTGAGATAGGAGCCCCTCTCCAACCCCTAACCCCTCCTCCCCCAAATGGGAGGCGGGGATAGTTGGAGAATAATTGT
>CADAWW010000056.1 GCA_902791675.1 uncultured Bacteroidales bacterium | reverse complement strand
CATCACTCCCTATATATTTTGCGCCATGAGCAAGCCGACACCTAATGTCAGACACTTGCAACTCTTGCGCATTGATAACAGACAAGATACCTGTTATTAATACCATAATGTGAAAAAGAGATACTCTTTTCATAGCTTTATAATTAACATGTTTTTTGCACCTTACAATATCGGACTCAATTACTAATGAGCAATAGTGTTTAATCTGTCCAAACTTTGGGGTTCAATTCAAACCTCTGTCACGTGATAACTCAAATGTATATCAAACCCTCTGATATTGCAGAATGTGTGGTATGTGTACTGGATTTGCTCGCCAGGATAGAATATATATAGAACCCCGGGGAAGAATCCAGAGCCACACAATTTATCACAATAAATCTTTCCGTCATCATCATGAATAACACTAATACTCGTGCTAGGTTGAGACCATTCTGTACCCCAAAAAATGTATGTTAAACTATCTGACGTGTTTTTTAATGTTATTTCTATCACCGATTTTTTCTTATTATAATCCGCAGAAAGGCCAATTTGGGGTTTAATCTGATTAGTCACAGAAAAAAATAATAATGTAAGAAATAATATCTTTTTCATATGTTATTCCATTACTTCTTTTTTATCTGATTAACGTTATATCCGGCCTTTCGAAGCAATGAGATGATGCCATCGGAACCTGCCAAGTGTCCCGAGCCGAAGACAAAAATAGTTGGTTTCTCGCGCATGGCAGCCTGCATCTTTGGCAGCCATTTCAGGTTCCGGTCTTTATAAACCGACGGATGCTGTTCTATTTCCTGTTTGCTTACATTTATAATATTCTCTAAATCTCCCGCCGTCCAATATCTGAGTATTTCATCTCGCTGTTTGATTAATGCTTGCTGCCGCTCGTCGTAACTTTTCAAAAATGTCACAAGGGAATCCGCCTGTGCCTGAATGGTCTGGGGCATTTCTTTATTTTGTTTCGTAGTGAGTGAATCAGTCTTTAAGGTTTCATCATCAAGCTCGCCCACATCCATGCCTCGGTCCATTGCCTTTGCCATCAGATATCCATCCATGAATCCTGACATTATTGGACCATAGAAGTGTGTATGAAGGATAGAAAGGAAGTATGAGGGCGGCATATCTCTGAAGTCAATAATGGTAGTATCTCTCAGGTCGGCACGCATTATCTCCTTGAATTTCTTTGTCAGGATTTCTGAACTTTCGATGTCAATATAGTCGAAGATGTTCTTGCCGACGGGGTACTTCAAATCTTGCAATTCCTTTCTTTGTGGCTTGTCTTGCTTATTGCGGAATTTGTTTTTAAGGTATTTTACGGGATTACCTTCCACATACATTTGCTGGCACTGCGCCTCGGCCTCGGCATATTCTGGGATACTGTCCAGCAGCGAACCGGGCAGGTTATGAACGGTTCCCAGCATGAAAGACGGTTCCTTCAGTCCTCCTTCGCTGATACGGTATAGGAGCTGCGCCTCAGCAGTGGCAACTACGAAAGAAAGAAGGATGGTAATGATATTATTTTTTTTCATTGTTTTTTTACATTATTAGCTAAATACCTATTATAATGCCATTAAGTCCTTGACGGAATAGATGCGGCTGAGGGCTTCGAAGGAGAAATACTGGTCATCCAATAAAGATGTTTTAATCTGTCCTTAGCATTTCCAGCATATATTATTGATACCTGTTAATTAACGTTTCTTCTCAGCCATTCGCTTATTGCATCCATTATCTGATGTTGCTTGCTTCGGTCGATTTCTCCATCCCCTCCATGTGTTATTCTACGCTCAACGCCAAAATCCATCAGATTGTGAGTCGCATCAACAATTACAGACGTATAATTCTTGTTGCCGTTCTCATGCATTGTCTTCTCGAATTCAACAATATTGGTGGAACATAAGACATTATAGTCATGGTAGCCACTAAGAAACAGAATTGGGCATTTTACCTTCTTGTAATATGGTTTGGCATTATACCACATACGCGGAGCCAAATAGTCTTTTTCCATTTGTTTCTCCAAAAAGCTAGCAATTAATGGAGCGAAAAGTTCTCTGTGACTCTTTATGCTTCCTTCGTACTTGTTATATAAACGCTTGGCGTAATCCTCCTTGTCTCCTATTCGGGAGTGTTTCATGTCATCTATCATTATTTGGTACATCGCGGAGTATTCATGAAAAGAAATCCCCATACTTGCATTTGGAAAATACGAGACCGATTGTTTAAAGAATGGGAGTGACAAAACTGTACTTATGTCCGTAAACGCTGCCGTCCATACAGGGTTATTATATAGAGTAAATATTTGATGGTCTTTCTTATCCTGCGGCTCTACATTCGTAACCAACTGAATTAGAAACGATGGTTTGGCAACAGAGGATGCAGAAATTAGTGCAGAGCCGCCAGACTCACTTGTGCCGATAAATCCCATCTTATACTTCTTGAGCATCTTATTCTTTTTCAAGGAATTATAAACATCTGCAGCATCATCTGCCATATCGAACAATGTAGTCAGGGATGTGGAATCTTCGGAATGAAGCGGGCGGTTTTCAAAGAAACAGCAGGAAATGCCATCGGCTAGCAATTTGTCCACCAAGTAAGAATAAGTAAAATGGGCTTCCTCGGCTTTTTGCTGTCTATGATTAACAAAAATCACCAATGCCTTTCTGTTCAATTTCTCAGGACTAAGCACTTTACCACAGCGAATGCGCCCGTCGCGCATTTGGAACTGACATGGAATACTATCACCGAATGTCAACGTTGATGATAAGAGCAGTGCCAAAAGGCTTAATATAATGTGTTTCATTGCTTATTTCTTTTGTTGAAGGTCTAATATCATTTGTTTTATCTTTTCTACGCAGTTGTCTGAACGATAAGAAAATGGGGCGGTATATTTCACTCCATATTTGTTAGCCGTCCAACTTAGGTTCATATAATCAATTTCAAGTTCCATTCGGCACTCATCATCTATCATATAACCTATCCATGATTTTGTCGTACGAAGATGCTCTTCCAACGAGAAGTCTATTAAAGACGTCCCATATGGACTGCTCAACAGGGTGTAAAGTTCCTTCATCATATTATCAGCCTGAGGGAAAAGCTTGATTTTCTTTCCTTTCTTTTTATCCTGAATCATCCTATAGACGGTTTTCAGATAATGTTCCTTCGATCCGTCAAAAGAGATGGAATCCATCATCTCCTGGTTCTTCTTTATTGAAACATCGTCATACAGGAAACTGCGCCCGTCATTATAAGCACCTGTAAGGGTAATAAGCCCATGTATGGTTGTATCTCTTGATACCACATCAAGGCCTACAAAGGTAGACAGACGGTCTGAAAGGAGGAACATTGTATCCTGCGTTTCTGCATTTCTATATCTTTCAACTATTTCATAAACTTTTTCTGCATATTCACTAATGCTTCTATTTTTGTCAACAATGTAAGTGATCATATCATAACCAATTTCAGACAAACTGGTCTTCATTGCAATACTGTCAAACGACGATTCATTCTCGGAATAGCGGAGATTCAACACCAATCCTCTAGCTGATATGACATTGCTCCACAGAAAAAGGACAAAAACATTGATTAGAATTTTCTTCATAATATTACTTCTTACAGAAATATCTGTTATTCATAAAACTCACCTGGATGCTGGCTATAGTACTCATGGGCGATGCGGAGCAGGGAATCGTTGGCGACATCCAGTCCGCTCTTGTCCTGTGCCATGGAATAAATAAGGCCATAGCGGGCAAGGGTCTCGCCACGGAGTGAATGACGATCGATGGTTTGCAACACGCGCAACGCGCTGTCCGGCTGCTCCTGCATCAGCATTTCTGCCTGACGGATGGTTTCCAACTTGCGGCTGTCCGTGCAAGCACTAAGGACAATGACAAGCAGCAGGAAAAAAGACGTTTTAACGGTATTAATCATATTTGCATAATCTTTGATGGCAAAATTACAACTTTTCACCGAATCTGGCAAGAAAAAAAAGGATAATGACAGCCTCACCCCTAGCCCGAACACCGTCGAGAGTGGGAACTAAAAAAGATTATTAACAATTTGCTGACTCCTCGTGTCAACACGTGCAGACTCCTGGGGTCAACACGTGCAGACTCCTGGGGTCAACACGTGCAGACTCCCGAGGCGGAAAATATTGATTATTCACAAAACAGGTAACATATACCCTGAGAGGACGGGAGGTTGGATGGTTTTAACCTCCCGTCAATCTCCCGTCAACCTCCCGTATGACCTCAAGTCCATTTTCCATCTTCAGAAAATAGAAGGCAAATAGTTTAAGTAGAATTTACGATGAGAAAGTAGCAAGCGGCCTGAAGTTGACGGGAGGATAACGGGAGGTTAACGGGAGGTTGGAACCATTCAATCTCCCGTCTTCTGATCCCGATAACCATCGGGGCTTATAACCATTCAGGGTATATGTTAGCGAAAAGTGCTTAATCGGTTAGCGGTTAGCGAAGGCTAAATCTTGGCGGAACGCCATAGGAGAATATAAAACACAGGGTACTCGAAATATCCTTACAAATTAAAAAATAGCTTAGTTGACCGTTTTTTACTGCATAACCAAGAAAAACTTACTGCTTAGTTAGAAAATTTTTGCCGCCACACGTGGGAGGAAAAATCAATTCAGAATTGAAATTTGAGAATTGAGAGTTGTTTTGTGGAAAAATATTTACAGCTCATCAATGCTGACGATGCCTTTTACTACACAGTAAATGATAATGTCGGCAAGGGAACGGGCATGTAACTTTTCCATGATATTCTTGCGGTGAGAAATAACCGTTGTGGTGGCTAAAGATAGCTTGTCGGCTATTTCCTTATTGATAAAGCCTTTGCAGAGAAGGATGGCAACCTCTATTTCGCGAGAGGAAAGTACCTGATTCGGCTCTACTTGGCGTGCCATATTTATGGCATGATCGTGTCCCTGATGCTGCAGAGACATGATATCAGCAACCAACTGCTTCTCGTTCTGACAGATATTAAGTGTGTGAATACCTGTTATCTGCATATCGCCCTTGACAAGTACAATGGACTTCTTGGGGAACTGACGGAAAAAAGCGGTCTGCTGGAAGTATATATTAGATGATACAAAGAAATGCTGGAACTCGGACGGATCTCCGAATCCCAACAATTCCTGTGTACTTGAAAAGACTTGGATTTCAGCCATTGGCAGCAGACGGCCCAACAAATGCTGCAGGCCGATGCACGTAAGTACATTACTGTCAATGACTGCAAATCTTATACAAACCATTTTACGTAGCTGAAGTCCTGACGGTGTGGCAGGTTCTCGTTCTTAGGATACATGCGGTAGCATACCTTGAAGCTGCCGGCGTTGTCTACACTATGTGATACACGGAACGTGTATCGGTTGCCTTCTCTGTTCACGAGTTTCATATCGCTTACATGATAAACATGATCCTCGCCATGAATATCTGTCTGCAAGGTAACAAGCTCGATTCCGATAGCATTGTCCAAACCAGCCTCGTCCACAACAACCTCGAGGTTATATTTCTTTCCGGCTTCTATGTTTCCGCTTATAACCTCCTCGGTTTTCTTGATATCTATAACATTGATGGCATCCCAACGCTCGGCAACAGTTTCTTTCCACAGAGCTATCTCCCTTGCTAACTGACGGTTGTTTGCATTGAGAGCATTCGAACGGTCACGCAGCTTGTTGTAGAACTTGCTGTAGTAATCGTCTAACTGTCGCTTCATGGTATAATGAGGCGCAATCTGAGCAATAGAGTTCTTTATTACCTTAATCCAACCTGGACTGTATCCTTTAGCATTCTGGTCATAGTAGAGGGGCATAATCTCATTCTCCAACAGCGTGTAAATGGTTGCTGCATCGAGCTGATCCTGATACTCTTGGTTCTGATAAGTACGCTTCTCTGTAAGTGCCCAGCCAGCACCCTCGCGATAACCTTCGAGCCACCATCCGTCAAGAACAGAAAGGTTGATTACGCCATTCATTTCTGCCTTCTCGCCTGATGTACCGGAAGCCTCAAGAGGACGAGTCGGGGTGTTCATCCAGATATCAACACCACTTACGAGACGACGGGCAAGCTGCATGTCGTAGTTCTCGAGGAAAATAATCTTGCCCAGGAACTCGGGACGCTGGCTTATCTCGTAAATCTTCTTGATGAGCCCCTGCCCTGCCCCGTCTGCCGGATGAGCCTTACCTGTGTAAAGGAACTGAACGGGACGGTCGGGATTGTTGACAATCTTTGCCAGACGTTCCAGGTCGGTGAACAAAAGGTGTGCACGCTTGTAAGTGGCAAAACGACGACCGAAGCCGATGAGCAAAGCATTGGGGTTTATCTTCTCGATAAGGTTTACTACACGAGAAGGATCACCTTGGTTTTTCAGCCAGCTCTCGCGGAACTGCTGACGGATATAATCGACCAGTTTGGTCTTGAGGGTCATACGTGTCTTCCAAATCTCCTCGTCACTTACATTATATATTGCTTCCCAGATAGTCTGGTTGCTCTGATCGTATAAGTGGTTTTTGTCGAAGTGCTTAGCATAAAGCTGACGCCATTCGTTGGCACACCATGTGGGGAAATGTACGCCGTTTGTTACGTATCCGACATGACTCTCCTCGGGATAATAGCCTTTCCAGATGCCAGCAAACATTTTCTTGCTGACTTCGCCATGCAACCAACTTACGCCGTTCACTTCCTGTGAGGTGTTGCAGGCAAAGGTAGACATACAGAAGCGTTCTGAATGGTCGTCGGGGTTCATACGGCCCATACCTATGAACTCGTCCCAACTGATACCCAGCATCTGTGGATATCCGCTCATATACTTGCTGAACAGACTCTCGTCGAAATAGTCGTGACCGGCAGGAACAGGAGTGTGAACAGTATAAAGCGAAGAGGCACGAACAAGTTCGAGAGCCATCGTAAAGCTCATACCTTCATGAACATAATCTACGAGACGCTGAACGTTGCAGAGTGCGGCATGACCCTCGTTGCAATGGTAAACATCCTTCTTGATTCCCAACTTCTGGAGTGTGAGCACACCACCGATACCAAGCAGAATCTCTTGCTTGAGACGGTTTTCCCAGTCACCGCCATAGAGAGAGTGTGTGATACTGCGGTCGAACTCGGAGTTCATCTCGTTATCAGTATCCAACAGATAAAGTTTGATACGGCCCACATTTACCCTCCAGACATAGGCATGAACGTGATAGTTCATATAGGGAACATCCACAACCATTGGAGTGCCGTCTTCGTTCAGCTGTTGCTCGATGGGAAGTGAACCGAAGTTCTGAGCCTCGTAATTAGCAATCTGCTGTCCGTCCATGCTCAGGGTCTGTGTGAAGTAGCCATAACGATACAGGAAACCGACTGCACACATATCCACGTTAGAGTCGCTGGCTTCCTTCAGATAGTCGCCGGCCAAGATACCGAGACCTCCTGAATAAATCTTCAGTACCTGGTTCAGACCATATTCCATACACAGGTAGGCCACGCTGGCACGAGACTTATCCGGTTCTACGTCCATGTATGCACGGAATTCGTCATACACCTCGTTCATCTTCTTCAGCAAAGCTTTGTCCTTGGCCAGTTTCTCCATCTTCTCGAAGCTGATGCGCTCCAGCAGCATAACTGGGTTCTGGTGACAGTCCTCGTATAAAGTCTTGTCAAGACTGCGGAACAGACTTCTTGCGTCGTGGTTCCAAGACCACCACATATTATGAGCGAGTTCTTCCAACTTACTCAACTCTGCAGGCACATTACTCTTAACTGTAATAGATTTCCAACAGGGTTGGTTAGTATTACTTGCCTTGATTTTCATGTTTGTTTGAATTGTTTGAATTGTTTAAAAATATATTATTATCCTAATCTTTTATTTCTGTTTGCCAAAGCAACGTTATAAGCTTCGTAGTAATAGCTGATAAAGTGTTTCCAGAGTGCTTTCTCTGCCAGTTTGGCTGCATTCTTTCGGATAGCATCCTGTTTCTTTTCGTCTAAAGCAGAATATTGGGTAATTGTGTAGAGTACTTCGTCTACAACCTCGTTAAAGTTATAGTCGTTACGGTCTATAACTTCTACTCCGTCCTTGATAGTGCTTCTGCCTCCAAATTCATTATTGGCCCATGCACCGAATCCGGAAAGAGACGTTGTTATGCAGGGAACATGGAAAGCTACAGCCTCTAACGGAGTATAGCCCCATGGTTCATAGTAAGACGGATAGACCGCGATGTCGTTTCCGATGAGCAAATCGTAATATGACATATTAAAGATACCGTCTTTTCCGTCAAGATAGCAAGGAACAAAGATTACCTTTACCCTACTCTCTTTATTATTATGGATACCGTGAGAATGCAGGAAATTGAGCACTGCATCCGATTCATAGTTATGTAAGGTATGCGTATAAAGAGGATCGTTGAGAGGGGTATCATACACATCCGGGAACTTTACCCTGTTCAGCAGGTCCATGCGTACGGAATCCATCCAGCCGGGAACCTGAACAAGCGCCAGAATAGGACGCTTCAGGTTTTGTTCGTATAAGCCGCGATACATCGCCTCGAGAAACACGTCAATACCTTTGTTCTTGTATTCGTAACGACCGCTGATGGTGACAATAAGTGTATCATCCGTATACGCTGTTCCTGTAAGAGCATTCGCTACCTGGAAGATACGTTTGCGAGCTGCTTTTCTGGCAGCCGTGAACTTGGCACCCTTTGGTACGAAATCCTGCTCGAAACCATTCTTCAGGATGACATCGCATTTCTTGTCGAGTAATTCCTTACACTCATGACCGGTAACATCACTTACGGTCGTAAAGCAATCGACATTGTGAGCCGTCTGGCGCTCTATACTATGCTTAGCCTCGATATTCAGTTCCTGAGACATCTGTATGCCATTGTATGCCCATAGATATTCGTACAGAGGTTTGTCGTTTCCGGCAATGCTACGACCGATACTTGTGGCATGCGTGGTGAAGATGGTTGCTATCTGGGGAACATATTTCCTGATGTACAAAGCACCAAGGCAGGTCATCCATTCGTGAACCTGATAAACGACATTCTTCTTCTTTGACAGATTGTGACGGTAGAAATTCTCTACCACCTTACCTGCTGCATAGGCAAACATGCTGGCTTCGTCGTAATCGCCATATGCATGAAGACTGTCAACCTGGAAGTCGTTCCAAGCTGCTCCGTAAATATCATTCTTAATGGCAAAGTATTGGGTGAAATCGACCAGAATCACACATGGCTGACCTGGAATGTTCCAACGGCCAACTCGAATGCGCAAACCCTCTTGCGTAGCTTTCTTAACCCAAGAAGGCCACAGCTTCTGATCTTCTATGAAAAGAGGATTCTCCTTGTTCAACCAAATATCAGGACCAATGAAGACCACCTTGTCTTTGTTGGTTTCCTGAAGTGTCTTTGCTCTGGTACTAAGTACGGTATAGATACCGCCTACTTTGTTACATACTTCCCAACTGCTTTCGAAAATAAAGTCGGGACTTAACTTCTTATCTGCCATTAGATTAAAAACTTATACTCTTAAAAACGACTGCAAAGGTATAACAATTATTCGACTGGACGAAATCTTTTCTGTTTTCTTGACTTATGTCAATATAGCATGGAAAAGGGGAGCCGAAACTCCCCTATCCTCTTATTTTACCGGTGAAATGCAAATAGCCAATCTATGATGCCCTTTCTCCATTTCGTACTTCCGTAACGGGCCGGGGCCGCAGCTGGCATTGCCGATTCCGCGCATGGCCGCATCGAGATGCAAGACAACTTCCGGACGACGGATGTTTTTCAACTCGTGCAGGTATTTTGTCTGCCACAGATCCTCGTCAGTATAATGCTGGGCGCTGAACATAAAGGGCAATCCCATACCTGTAAGACGAATACCCTTGCCCGCGTTATCTGTCAGCTGAAGCCATTCCACATCGCAACGCTCTCCCATACTCTGGGGCTTGATATACTCTTCCTGCATACCGCTAACAGTAGTGTTGAAGCAACCTACGAAGGCACAATCCTTACGGTCGGGGTAGTTCTCCATGGGACCTCGGCCCAGATACTCTACGTTCTCGAGGCTCTTATCGAGGAATGCCTGAAGACCCAGACGACGGAAGTCAGCGTTCTTCTCGTTGTTAAACATGGTAACTGTCATTATTATATCGCCATCATCCAAGAACTCGTATTCTGTGGCTACGGGAACAGCAGAACGGGAATCCCTGCCGCCTTTGACGATCTGAGTGGTAATGATCTTTGTGCTATTGTCTTTCTGAATCAGTTTTACAATTACATCTTCCCGCTTGGCATTCAGGTTGCCGACACGATCGTTATTGATGCTTCTGTATCCGTTGAAGAAGAAGTTCTCTCCTTCAGCTACCATCTGTTTGCCTCCGTATGTCAAATCTACTACAGCTCCTGTCTTCTTGTTGATACCGAAGCTCCAATTCTTACCTGATACATTAATACGGTCGGCTGTCTCGCTGGCCTTGACATTCTCGGCAGAAGGATTTGATATCACTTTCTCCGGATTAGGACTCTTCTTCAGTAACAGCTGTTCTGCTGCAACACTATGACCGGCTGGTGCCCATATTGTAGCCTCCTTCAGTTCCAGAGACAGATTCAGGCAATACGTGCCGTCTTTAGCATCTTCGGGTACAGTTACAGGCATATCCAAATCTATGCTGTCTGTTGGCTGAACGGCCGGCATACTGGTGGTGCCGCTCTTAATGATACGTCCGTTGCGCAGCAATTCGTACTTCAGGGTATAAGCACCCAGGTCGTGGAAGCAGTAACGGTTGCGGATGCGAATCTTGCCTTCATCGGTCTTACGGAAATCCACATACTGATAAACCTTCTTCACTTGCTGCAGCTTGGGCGTTACATGACGGTCGGCCGTAATGATACCATTGCAGCAGAAGTCGTTATCGTTGGGATAATCGCCAAATCCGCCACCATAATACATATTGGTCTGAGGCTCACCGTACTTACAGAGGCTCTGATCTACCCAGTCCCAGATACAACCGCCAATCATGCGCTTGCTTCCAAATTCGATGTAATCCCAGTATTCCTTCAGGTTTCCGATGGCATTACCCATAGCATGAGCATATTCGCAGAGGAAGAAGGGACGGTCGGCAAGACGCTGGTCTCTATCCAACTGAATCATATGGTCTATGCTGGGGTACATACGGCTGTCCATATCGGCTACTTCGTTCATTCCTTCGTAGTGGATGAGACGTCCGTCGAGTGCCTGAATGGCTTTCTTGCTGGCAACGAAGTTCTGGCCGCCACCGCATTCGTTACCCATACTCCAGAAGATAACACTGGCATGGTTACGGTCGCGAAGTACCATACGCTGCTGACGATCTACATACTGACCTTCCCAAAGAGGATTCTTGGATAAGCTGTGGTTGGCATGACACTCCACATCGGCTTCGTCCATCGTATAGATGCCGTAATAATCGTATAGGGCATACATACGCGGATCGTTGGGATAATGACTGGTACGAACAGTATTCAGGTTGAAACGCTTCATGAGCAGAATGTCCTCTATCATGCTCTCTACAGGAATGGCCTTTCCGTAAACGGGATGGGTATCGTGGCGGTCGGCACCCTTGAACATCACACGTTTGTCGTTGATAAAGACCTGACCGTTGCGATTCTCAATCTTACGGAATCCGTATTTCTGGGTAGAGATGTCTCCGTTAACGTTAATATCTACAGTATATAAATAAGGTGTTTCTGCGCTCCAAAGCTGTGGCTGCTGAACCTGGAAGAAAGGATGGATGGTTCGCTTCTCGCCTTTCTGCAGCTGGGCTGCCGTCATCTTACAGATCTGAATCAGCGTACCGTTTGGGTCGTACAGCTTGCACTCTACAACAGCATCTTGTGCCTTCTTGTCGAGGTTCTGCAGGGTAAGGTCAATATTAAGTGTCACCTGACGGTAACCTCTTCTGCCAAAGCGGGTTGTCAGATAAGCATCCTGAACCTGAACCTTCTGACGGGCCTCGAGATAAACATCACGATGAATACCGCTCAGACGGAACATATCCTGATCCTCGAGGTAAGAACCGTCGCTCCAACGATAAACCTCGACGCAAACAAGATTTTGCTGACCAATCTTCAGGTACTTGGTAACATCGAATTCAGAATCGTTGTTGGGACCTTGTGTGTATCCCACTTTCTGTCCGTTTACCCAGACATAGGCAGCACTATAGATGCCGTTGAAATGCAGATAAATCTCGCGTCCGTTCCATGAGGCGGGAACCTCGAAAGTACGACGATAGCTGCTTACGGCATTTGGTTCCTTAACAACGGTGTAACCTTCTTGTCCACGGATAAATGGAGGCTGGTTCTTAAAGGGATAAGTTACGTTGGTATAGATGGGAGTTCCGTAGCCCAACATCTCGACACAACTGGGTACCTGAATGGTCTTCCACGCCGAAGCATCATAATTGGTCTTATAGAAATCTACGGGACGGTCCTCAGGTTTGGGGACCCAGTTGAACTGCCATTGTCCGTTCAGCATCAGACGCAGGCTGCTGTTGGGCCAGAGCCAAGGTTTCCTGTAGGCCTCGTCAGCCTTCATTTCCTTTTCGCTGGCATAGAGTAACATTGTGGCACGACCGGGCTCCTTGTTGATGCCGTAGATGGCCTGGTTCTCCCACTCATGCTTGCTGGTATTCTTTTCGGCTTCAGACACAACCTTAAGGTCGGTCTTCACCATTTGCCATTTTACAAAGACGTCTGTATCGCTGGCCTTCATCTGCCAAACACGACCGCCTGGCTGGCAGTTGTCGTTGTACCCCAGTTTCAGACCGCCTGCGGCACAGGTAAGTGTAACCGATCCGTCAGCCTGAGTCTGCAGTTTCCATTGCTGGTTGGGATTGCCCTCGTTGGCGTCCCAAGTGATAACCTCAGCCTCGCGCGTTCCGTTATTACCGTTATCGAGGGCAACGTTTCCAAAGGGATTGAAAAGAACGTTGTAGTCACCACGTGCTGATGGATGAATCTGCCATACCTGCGTCATGGACTTTTTGTTGACAGGACTGAATGTAATCGTCCCATTCTGACAATCAAGAGCCAAGCCTTCGCCTATCTCGAGACGATATCCCTGATTCTTATTGAACTGCTGTGCTGTAATGCTTAGCAAAAGAGCAAAAAACATGCTCAGGGTTAAAGAAAATCGTTTCATTTTGTTTGGATATTATTAATATTTGTTATTTCGAGGTGACAAAGATAAGAAAATCCGAGGAGAATTCGTAATTTTGTGTAGTAAAATATATTGTTTAATCAAAATTGATATCGTTATGTTAAGACTGAATTGTTTCTTCCAAGCTAAAAAGGGTCAGTATGAACGTGCTTTAGAAGCTGCTATTGCACTTGTTGCCAAATCACAGCATCATGCCGGATGTATTGCTTACGATTGTTTCGAGAGTGCTACCCGCCCCGATGTTTTCTGCATTATAGAAACCTGGGCCGATCAGGCCTCTCTGGATGCTCATAGCCAGACTCCCGAATTCAAGGAGTATGTGGGCATCATTAACGAATGCGGCGAGATGAAAATCGAGATTATGGAGAAATAGTTTTTCTCTGTAGAACAAATAGTTTTTTCTCCTACAGAAAATTTCCATCCCAAAGTTTGGAATGTACGTTCCAAACTTTGGGATGTGCGTTTCAGTTTAGTTATTTACATATTTACATATTATAGAAAGCCATGAAGGCTTTTATGCAATACTCGTGGTCGGCACAAGAAGCGGTTTCGCGAGCGCTATGCATGGCAAGTACAGGATTTCCCATATCTACACCTCGTAAAGGCAGAGAAGAGGCAAGGATATTTCCCAAGGTACTTCCTCCGGCCACATCGCTATGATTTACAAAACGTTGGCAGGGAACACCTGCAATTTTACATAAACTGGCAAAGACGGCTGCTGATGCGGCATCGCTGGCATATTTCTGGGCGGCATTGAACTTGATGACAGGACCACCGCCAAGAACAGGATGATTGGTCGGGTCGTACTTATCAGAATAATTGGGATGCCAAGCGTGTGCATTGTCGGCAGAAATCATGAAGGCTTTCTCAACGGCCTGGTAGAATCCCTCTAATGTATCCCCTTGTGCCAAGACAATCCTTTGCAGGATGCTGGCCAGGAAAGGACTTCCTGCACCTTGTTTGGTTTGACTGCCTGTCTCCTCGTTATCGAAAACGGCCAGCACTTGGGTCGTTTCGGGAATGTTCTCGCCTGTCTGTAACAATGCCTGAAGTCCGGCATGAACCATACTCAAGTCGTCCAGACGACCGCTGGAGAGAAATTCGTTATGCACGCCAAAGGTACATGCAGGCGTTGCATCGTAAAGATAAAGGTCGAAATCGAGGATTTCCTCCTCCTTACATTTTACTTCTTCGCAGATAATATTCATAAGGAGATTGCCTTTCTCCAGTTCATCCTTCACAATGCCTAAAATAGGGAGCATATCTTTCTGCTTGGAAAGTTTAACGCCATCGTTTACCTGACGGTTGAAATGAATAGCCAGATTGCTTATCTGCATCAGAGGACGTTTGCAGAAAAGCAGACGTGTTTCCGGATTCATGGCATCTTTTCCTGCAACAATTACTCTTCCTGCCAAAGAGAGAGGACGGTCGAACCAGGTGCTCATAATAGGGCCGCCATAAACTTCGGTATTCAGCTTGGTAATTCCTCCCTCGCAGGTTATCTCGGCATTGGGCTTAATACGGAAAGTCGGCGAATCGCAATGGGCGCAGATAACATGAAATCCATTCTCGGAAAGTTTTCTGCTGCCCATCCGGAAGGCATAGACAGAAGAATCGTTCTTGGTAACAAAAAACTGAGTACCAGGCTTCACTTTATCTATCGGATTCTTAGCATCAAACTCCTGGAAACCAGCTTTCAGAAGTTTCTTACGCAATGTATCTGCTGCCAGAAAATTTACCGGCGAGCTATCTAAAAAGGAAAGAAGATCTTGTATCATAATCAGAAAAATATGTTTGTTAGTTTGTCTTTGTCAGATATTCTGGTTAATTTTGTGGCAACAAAGTTAGCATATTTATTTGGATTTGCATGAATTCAGAAGATAAAAATAAAGAAAAGATGTATATAGCCGTTGCCGGCAATATCGGCAGCGGCAAGACAACACTGACACAAATGCTGGCCGATCACTACGGATGGACTCCGCTATTTGAGGCTGTGAAGAACAATCCTTACTTGAAAGATTATTATGGTAATATAAACAGATGGTCGTTCAATATGGAGGTCTTTTTTCTGAAAGAACGTTTCAGACACATACTGGAGATAGAAAAATCGTCCCAAACCATCATCCAAGACAGAACTATTTATGAGGGTGTTCATGTCTTTGTGACCAATAACTATAAACAGGGACATCTCTCTGACAGAGATTACAAGGCCTATATGGAACTTTTCGAACTGATGACTGATATGGTTCGTTATCCCGACCTTATGATTTACCTGCGTGCCAGCATTCCTCATCTGGTGAGTAATATTCAGAAGCGTGGAAGAGATTACGAACAGGCTATCCAAATTGACTACCTGAAAGGACTGAATGACTTATACGAGGATTTCATTTACAACAAATACAAAGGAAAGGTACTGACTATCGAGGTTGATAATATGGATTACCTGAATAACAAGCAGGATTTTGCCTCTATAACACAGAAGACCGATGCCCTACTCTACGGTCTTTTCCCCTTAAACTCAAAACTTAATAACTGACTCTAAACTATCAACTTTAAACTTTATCAAAATGCATATAGCTGTTGCAGGAAATATTGGTTGTGGAAAGACAACATTAACAAGAATGCTGGTAAAACGATACGGGTGGATTCCAAGGTATGAGCCGGTAGAGGTTAACCCTTATCTGGAAGATTTCTACAAGGACATGAGTCGTTGGAGCTTTAACCTACAGGTTTACTTCTTGAACAAGCGCTTCCGTGATGTGGTGGAAATATCAAAAAGCAAGGATACCATAATCCAGGACAGAACGATTTTTGAGGATGCCCGCATCTTTGCTCCCAACCTTCACGAACAAGGATATATGAGCGACAGGGATTTTGCCACCTATTCCGATCTGTTTGACCTGATGATGTCCCTGGTCGGGCTGCCCGACCTGATGCTGTATATCCGTAGCAGTATTCCCAATCTGATTGCTCAAATAAGCAAAAGAGGCAGAGATTACGAACAGAGCATACGTATTGATTACCTGAAAGGTTTGAACGACCGATACGAAGAATGGATAAAAAAATATAAGGGTTCGGTTCTGATTATAGATGGTGATAATCTGAAATTTGAAGCGAACCCTAGAGATTTTCAGTATATAACTGATCAGATAGATGCCAAGCTTTATGGCTTATTTCCAGAAGAGTAGGAAAAAAACCTACTCTTCTTTTAAATATTAAAACTTAAATCCAAGTGTACAGATAATGCTGTGACAAGTAAGATTCAGGGGAACTGCATCCAGGTAAACATTTGCTAAGTCAGGATTATCCAGAGAGAAATCAGAACCGGGAGCTGTGAAACTGTCGTCGAAAGCAAAGAAGTCAGCATCTTGGCGACGAACCTTGTATGCAAGGTCGATATAGAAACTCTTCCACTTATATCCCATACCTAAGGCCAGGATATGTGTGGGTTTGGTAACCATGAAGCTGGTTCGAGTGGTATAATCCAAAGCTGCGCTATTAAATGTTCTGCCTGGTGCTATTTCTAACTGGTCGAAGTGAGCATCCTTGTCGTAAGGAGATGTTGTGAAGTTATACCCCAAACGGAAAGCTAAAGGAGATGTAGGACGATATTCTACTCCTGCGCGAATGGTATGAACAGCCTTTAGGTTGGCACGTGTATGCTCTTTCATATCAAGGTCTTTAACACCTCCAAATGTATTATATTCGGGATAGCGCTGAACCATTGTCTTGTAGTCGGCAATCTCGTAATCGACATCCCATGCAAATTTATTGCCTACAGTACTTCCCATGCTTGCACGGAATTTCCATGGTGTGCGCGGATTAAACTCCAAATAGCTTTCTCTCTGTGAAGAACGAGTTCCTGCAACCTCATCGGTATAGACCATTAGAACAGAGCTCTTTAACTTAAACCATGTAGGAGATTCAACGGCAAAACCCAATCGGAAAGAATTATCCTCGAAGGGACGGATGATACCGCCTAACTTAAAATTGAATCCATATCCGTGAATACGGTAATCATTCCAGATGCTGTAATCACCTTGTTTATATCCGGTTTGATCGGTATAGCTGCTTTCCTCGTAATATGTTGTCCAGGAATTATAATCGAGATTATCAACACCAAAGGTAAATCCTAAGAATGCACGATCCTTGATATTTGTACTTACATTAAAATCCCAGCCGCGAAGTGAGCCATCGCTATGATGCGTATATTCGCTGTATTCGCCATTGAACTGGTTGTAATATTTGTTTGTCGTTGGATTTTTCGTAAAAGCATTATTATCAAGAACCAAGCCGGTAAGATTATGATCTGTGTCAAACCCTGCGTTTGCTAATTCTGCCAACTGATCCATCTGACTAATTCCGTACAAATTTTGGTTGTCGGCATAGAAATTGGACAAGAAGTTCTTTTTCTTCTGAAAGTTAAATGCAAGGTTTACATATGGACAGACATTTGATTCGGTTTTGATACTGTAAACAAAGCCAGCCTGATCGAATGTTCCTGAACCCCGGCTTTCCTCTTCTATATGATTTTTGTTCCATAAGCCGCCAAAGGAAATGGATACATCACTTTTGCGGAAAAGTCCGATACCTGCAGGATTCCATCCAATAACACTCATGTCTGCTCCCAAGGCTCCCATTGCTCCACCCATGCCGACAAAACGTGCTGTACCGATAACATCTCCAGAGGTGTTGAGGAGCTGTTCGTTCATATATGTATCTTGCGAGTATGCTGACAGCGAGCAGCACAACACAGTTATTGATAATAGCTTTTTCATAATATATTGTTCAATTGTAAATGGTAAATGTATAAAGTAATGTCATTTGATTATCTGCCTCCGCGTCCAGCTCCTCCGGCACCACCGCCACGGCCTCCACCGCCGCCGAAGCCACCGCCTCCGCCGAAGCTACCGCCACCGCCTCCGAAGCTACCGCCTCTGGAACCTCCGCCAAAGCTACCGCTTGAAGACGAACTGCGTGAAGAGGAGGATGAAGAAGAACGATAAGAATCATTGCTTCTGGTATTCTGGTAACTTCTAGAAGATGTTTCTGTACGAGAAGTATTTCTCTGTGAACGTGGTGTGTAACCTTCGCGCGTAGTAACTGTGTTGTTTCTGGTTCCTCTGGAAGAAACACTACGATTAACATCCGACCTTACATTACCTTGACGAGGAGATGTAGTATGAGCCCTGCCTGTATATGCTCCAGCTCGCTGACCTCCGTTCCTGTATGCAGGATTTGATGGACGACGTGCATAAACACCACCATAATAACCGTGATGATAATATCCAGGATAGCTCCATCCGTATCCGTAATGGGGATAATGATACCATCCCCAACTGGTACGGTAATGCCAGTTCCATCCCCAATCGTACCAGCTATAGTAGCCGTGACGATAGTATGGAGCATACCATCCATACCAAGGATCATACCAGGGATCGTACCATCCATAGCAATAATCCCAATACCAAGGGTCTATAAAATGTACGCAGTGATAACGACCCAGACGGGAAGTGTAGGTATAATCATCCTCGTAGTAATTGTCATCGTCGTAATAACCGTTCTTTCCGTCTTTTTCTTTACCATAAACGTAGGTCTGCTCCTGATTAGTGCTGTCTAGGCTTGTAACATAAAGGGTGTCATTAACAAGTCTGGCTACTACCTGACTGTTATTATTGCCTCGTCTGTTATAATCGTCAACATCACGGAGTTGTCCTGTATGGAAATCAACGTCTCCATTATTCCCCTGCACAGGAATTACTACCTTTTGTTCAACCACCTTTTGAGGTACTACATTCTGATAAGCAGATTTAGAAACTGCCTTTTTTGCAGACTTCTTTTTGGCAGAAACAAAATACATATCGTCATCATCAACGTCTTGTGCATTAACAGATACCGTTATGCCTAAAAACATTAGCAGACTAAGTAAATACCATTTCATAACGCATAGTTTTTATTGATTACACTGCAAAGGTAGTCTTAATCCATGAAATAGCCAAAAGGATTTTGCCTAATTTGACGAGGAAATTTCCCCAATCAGAAAAATATCTATAATTTTGGCTTCGCCGAAATTACTCACGTTCGGAAATACTCAAATTAAATTTGGTATTTCTCTCACTTAATCGTAACTTTGCACACAGTTATGAAATACTACGAGGTGAATTTCAGCATTAGCCCGCTTCTGGAGGCTTATTCCGATGTTCTTTCCGCATCATTGGCAGAAATCGGTTTCGAGAGTTTTGTCCCCACCGGTAACGGTCTGTCGGCTTATATCCAGCAATCTGTCTTCGACAAAGAGAAGCTGGAGTCCGCTATAGGGGAATTCCCCATAGATGACATCCGTATAAGTTATGAGGTTACGGAAGCTGAATATGAAGATTGGAATGCTGTTTGGGAAGAGGAAGGCTTTCAACCCATCGTTATAGATGACATTATTCTGATTCATGATGTTAAGCATCATGATGTACCTAACCTACCCTACGATATAACTATATCTCCTAAATTAGCTTTTGGAACAGGCAGTCACCAGACGACACGAATGATACTGCGTGAATTGCTTAAGATGGATCTTAAAGGGAAAAAAGTTATTGATGCAGGAACAGGAACGGGCATATTGTCAATAATGTGTGTTAAGCGGGGCGTCGCAGAAGTATTTGCATACGACATTGATGAATGGAGTGTTGAAAACACAAAGGACAATTTGCTCCTGAATGCCATACATAACGAAGTACGTGTGGAATTAGGAGATTCTTCTGTTCTGGACAAAACAGACAATGCAGATTTAATTATAGCCAATATAAACAGGAACATTCTTTTGAATGACATTGAATCATTTGCCCTAAAATTGGTTGCAAAGGGATTATTATTAATCAGCGGTTTTTATACGGATGATGCATCTTTGTTAATTGAAGCAGCTAATAAACACAGACTTCAATTTGTAAAGAAAGAATGTGATGAAAATTGGTGTATGCTTCTTTTTGAGAAGCAGTGAAAGGAAAGACTATTCAAAACGAATGCTCTTGGCCGGATGTATGTTGGATATAAGGTAGCTGGGAATTATTAATGCCAATATGCAAATAAGCAGGGTTGCCAGATTGATAATCAGAAAATACCCCCAGTTGATACAGACAGGAACAGCATCGACGTAATATACGGCAGCATCAAGGTGTACGACTTGCCATTGAAGCTGGATGAAAATAAGGACAAACGCCAAGAGATTTCCTATTAACAGTCCTCGCAAGATAATAAAGGAACTGAAATATAGAAAAATATGTCTCATACGTGAATTGTCGGCACCAAGCGCTTTCATTACACCAATAAAGTTGGTGCGTTCGAGAATGATAATCAGCAAACCGCTTATCATGGTAAACCCTGCCACACAGACCATTAGGATTAGGATTACCCAGACATCTAAATCAAGCAACTGAAGCCAGGCAAAGATCTGAGGATTCATTTCAAAAATAGTCATACTTGTATAGTATTCCCCATATGAATCCTGTGTCCTATTTACATTATTTATTATATATGTGTTTGCCTCGTCTAACTGATTAAAATCGGATAGTTTAATTTCTGCACCAGAATATTGGAAGGAATCAAAACCGAGAATCTTCTGGACCGTTGTTACATCTGTAAACACAAGCTTGTTGTCGAAATCTGTCAGATTTGTACAATATATGGCAGATACAGTAAATTTACGTGCCTTAATCTTATCCTCGAAAAAATAAGCATAAACTGATGAGCCGACATTAAGGTTCATCTGCTTTGAAAGAGACTGGGAAATAATAAGTTTATTTGTTGAAACGGTATCCTGGAAAGGAGTGATTTCGCCATCTACGAGATGATCACGAAAGAAACTATAATCATAACGCGAACCAATACCCTTAAATGCTACACCTCTGAAGGATTCTTCTGTTTTAAGCATTCCCGGTTTAAGGCAAAAAGGAGATACGAACCTGGCATCGGGTACAGAATCAAGTAAGGATAAGGTTTCTTCGTTAAAAACTATAGGTTTGTACTGATCAGAAATATGGCTGTCATAATTAATGACTTGAATATGTGAACCGAAACCTATGACTTTGTTCCTTATTTCTTCCTGAAAAGCTAAAACAATACTTGTGCTTATAATCATTGTTGCCACCCCTATTGCAACGCCAAGAGTTGCAATACGGATGGCAGGCTTAGAGACACGCTTTACATCATCAGTATGTTGAAACAGTTTGCGGGCAACGTACCAAGTAAACATATCCCTTATATAAATATATTATTAAATTGTCTTACCAGGATATGCCTCAAGAGCTTTACGCAACACAAAAAGGGCACGTGTCAGGTCTTCTTTCTTAAGAACATATGCAAGTCTGACTTCGTCTCTTCCTGAGCCTGGCGTTGTGTAGAAACCTGCAGCAGGTGCCATCATAACGGTTTCGCCTTCGTAATTAAAGTCTCTTAGACACCATGCACAGAATTTTTCTGCATCATCAACAGGTAATTTCGCTACAGTATAGAATGCTCCCATAGGTATAGGACTATATACCCCAGGAATACGATTCAGTCCGTCTATCAGGCATTTCCTGCGTTCTACATACTCATCATATACCTCACGTCCATATTCTTCTGGTTCGTCAAGACTGGCTTCTGCTGCAATTTGACCGATTAATGGTGGGCTTAGGCGTGCCTGACAGAATTTCATTACAGCTTTCCGAACCTCTTTATTCTTGGTAATAAGAGCACCGATTCTAATACCACACTCGCTATATCTTTTGCTTACGGAATCAATCAATACCACATTATTCTCTATACCTTCGAGATGACATGCGCTGATATAAGGACTTCCTGTGTAAATGAATTCTCGATAAACCTCATCAGAGAACAGGTAAAGATCATATTTCTTAACAAGGTCTCTGATCTGATTCATCTCGCGTCTTGTATATAGGTAACCTGTAGGATTATTGGGATTACAAATCAGGATGGCGCGTGTTTTCTCGTTTATAAGTTCTTCGAACTTCTCTACTTTGGGCAGTGAGAAACCTTCTTCTATGGTTGTTGCAATAGTTCTTATTACAGCTCCGGCAGAAATAGCGAATGCCATATAATTAGCGTATGCAGGTTCTGGAACAATTATCTCGTCACCAGGATTCAAGCATGCTAAGAAAGAAAACAATACTGCCTCAGAACCGCCGCTAGTAATAATAATATCGTCGGCAGTTAAATTGATGTTGTATTTTGCATAATAACCTACAAGTTTTTTGCGATAACTTAAATACCCTTGACTAGGACTGTATTCCAAGATTTTCCGATCAATATTATGGATAGCATCGAGTGCAGCTTTAGGAGTCGGAAGATCAGGCTGACCAATATTAAGATGATAAACATGAATTCCACGTTCCTTTGCATCGAAAGCCAATGGTGCAAGTTTACGAATTGGCGATTCGGGCATTTCAAAGCCACGTACAGATATCTTCGGCATTATTGTAATTTAATTTCAATTTTTTATTTGTGAATTATTCTTTTACTTTCTTAAGAACACAAGCGGTACGAGCTGGCAAATATAACTGTAGCCACCCTTTGTTATCGCGTGCCAGAACATTGTCATAGTTAGTAAGATGCGTTATCTTATCATCATTAAACCCGTTTCCGCCAAACGCAACGTCATCAGTATTCAGCAAATATTCGTATGATCCTTGTTTTACCATAAAGCCGTAACCGCAATACGACCTTGTCGGACTAAAGTTAAAGAAGAATAGCAGATCACCTCTTTGGTATGCAAACACTTGATCGCCGTCGTTATGCCAGATCTCTTGAACGGGCTGCTTCTCGAAATGCTTCTGTTTCTTGATTAATTTAAGCATAGCTACGTCAAAATCATTAAGATAATGATAGCAAAGTGATTTGTCATCTACCAAGCTCCATTGTCTGCGGGCATACTTATAACTCCATCCGTTACCTTCTCTTGGGAAATCAATCCATTCAGGATGTCCGAATTCATTACCCATGAAATTAAGGTAACCGCCATTTATAGTACTTGCGGTAAGCAGACGAATCATCTTGTGCAGGGCTATACCGCGTTCCACAGTAGAAGTCTGATCTCCTTTTTTAAAGTGCCAATACATATCAGCATCAATTAGACGGAATATAATAGTCTTATCGCCTACAAGAGCCTGGTCGTGACACTCGGCATATGAGATAGTCTTTTCGTCTTTTCTACGATTGGTCAATTCCCACAACATGGAACTCGGCTTCCAGTCCTCATCCTTTAATTCTTTGATGGTCTTAATCCAATAATCAGGAATATTCATCGCCATGCGATAATCAAATCCATAACCACCGTCTTTAATGGGAGTTGCCAGTCCTGGCATTCCGCTTACTTCTTCTGCTATTGTAATAGCATTTTTATTTACCTGATGAATAAGATCGTTAGCTAAAGTAAGATAGGTAATGGCATTCCCATCCTGATGTCCATTATAATAGTCAGGGTAACCGTTAAAACTTTCACCAAGTCCGTGGCTATAATATAACATAGAAGTAACGCCATCGAAACGGAACCCGTCGAAATGATATTCTTCAAGCCAATATTTGCAATTGGAAAGCAGAAAATGGATGACTTCATTTTTCCCATAGTCGAAACACAGACTGTCCCATGCCGGATGTTCATGAAGAGCTCCGGCATAGAAGTATTGATTAGGATCTCCTGCGAAATTACCTAATCCTTCGTTTTCGTTTTTAACGGCATGACTATGAACGATATCCATAATAACAGCAATGCCTTTTCCATGAGCAGTATCTATTAACGACTTTAATTCTTCTGGTGTTCCAAATCTACTGCTAGCGGCAAAGAAGCTACTTACATGGTAACCGAAACTTCCATAATAAGGATGTTCCTGAATAGCCATTATCTGAATACAATTGTATCCTAATTTTGCAACTCTAGGTAACACATTGTCTCGGAATTCGGTATATGTTCCGACTTTTTCGGCATCCTGTCCCATTCCGATGTGGCATTCGTATATAAGAAGTGGATCTGTATCTGGTTTAAACTTATTATTAGTCCACTCATATTTCTCTTCGGGGTCCCATACCTGGGCACTGAACAAATGTGTTTCGGGGTCTTGAACAACTCTGGTAGCCCAAGCCGGAATTCGTTCGCCACATCCGCCTTCCCAGTGAATGACAAGTTTGAAGTGCGTTCCGTGATGGAAATTCTTATTCTTGATCTTGATTTCCCAGTTTCCAGTGCCTTTTACACGTTTCATGGCATATTTGGAACTCTCTTTCCAATCATTGAAATCACCGACGACAAATATATCGATTGCATTAGGGGCCCATTCTCTGAGTATCCAGTTATCATCTACTTTGTGCAAACCAAAATAGAGATACCCCGATGAAAAATCGTTTAAAGATCCTTTTTCACCTATTAATTGTATCTTTTTATCAAGATAAGCTTGGTGTCTTCCATTAATTGCATCAGCAAAAGGTTCGAGGTAAGTGTCATTTTTAATCAACTTAAGTTGATGTTGTGTAACTTCAGAAGATGACTTTGTTTTTTTTCCTGTTGTTGTTACAGTTTTCTTGGTGGTAGCTTTAGTGCGAGCCATAATATAATATTTTATAGATTTGACACTGAATATTTTATATGGATAAATGTTAATTCTGTTCTGTGGTTATTTTCGGTATATCATTCAAATAGGTTACTTTCTTAATTATAGTTCCACTTTTATCTTTCTCGATAAATTCGCCATTACGTTTGTCCAGGTGATATTCGCCTTCAGATCTTACACCGTCAGCATCCTCCTGAATGCCAAACCCCTCTTTTAAACCTTTCAAGAATTTTCCCTTAAACTTAACGCCGTCGGCTTGACGTAATATTCCATTTCCTTCCATCAGGCCATCTGCCCAATTTCCGTCATAGATGTTTCCGTTAGCCCATGTGTACTTTCCTGCACCATGTGGTTTGTTGGCTTTCCAATATCCGACATAAGTTGCACCGGAATTCCATGTAAAAGTACCATAGCCTGTCTGTTCACCATTTTGGAAATGTCCGACATATTTATCCCCGTTAGGAAAGGTGAAAATGCCTTCTCCTGTTCTTTCGCCATGGAAATACTGTCCTTCGTATTTTGAACCATCGGCAAAAATATAAATACCCTTACCATGTTGTTGGTCATTTTGCCAATCGCCTGTATATGAATCTCCTGTGGAGTAGGTATAAGTGCCTTTGCCATTCTTCTTGTTCTCTTTCCAGTTGCCTTCATACTTATTCCCATCGTTCCAATCAAATACACCATAGCCATCTTTCATGTCAGCCTTCCACTGTCCATTGTAAGATGCCCCATTGGAATAAGTGTAGATACCTTTACCTTCCCTTTTATCCTGAATCCAGTCACCTGAATATACATCGCCATTATAATAGTACATAATACCCTCGCCTTGCTGGAAATCCCGGAACCATAATCCCTCGTATCTGTTATTGTTCGAGAAATAATAGGTGCCTAAACCGTGTTGCTGATCCTGAAACCATTCTCCGTCGTATTTTTCACCGTCAGCAAACTGATATACACCATGTCCTTCTCTTTTTCCCTTTACATAATTACCAGTATGTATATCACCATTAGGAAATGTAGTTGTTCCTTTTCCATAAGGTTTTCCTTTTAACATTTCTCCTTGATATTCACCTCCGGCAGGGAAAGTGTAATTCCCTATCTTAATTTTATGGTTTCTTTAAATTCATTTTGGATATATTTTGTGACAAATTTAAATATATGTTGTAACAATACAAAATCTGCTGATAAACTTTAAATGTTTTTAAAAATAACCCCGATCTGTAATGTTATATATGATTATACTTTAACTATATTCGCATTAATTAGTTTGTTAAGCCGTCTAACATAACTTCTTCTATCTCTTCGCCATCTTCAAGTTCGTCATCTAAAGACGAGCAAGGGTTGAAATTACCAGGCACACTGAAATTTTCTGTCGGGGAATAATGTAAACTGCCGTCAGCATATACCTTCTGAAGGAAATAAGCTGCAATTGGCAAAGCAGCGCTAGCACCTTGTCCTATTGCCATAGAAGCAAAATGAATATCCCTTTCATCACCGCCAACCCATGCTCCGAAAGTCAATGAAGGTGTATATCCTACAAACCATCCGTCAGAGTTGTCGTTCGTTGTACCAGTTTTACCGCCCATAGGGGCATTTATCTTGTAACGGCCACGCATACGACCGCCTGTTCCGCCGTCCATTACGCCACGCATCAATGTTATCATCTTATACGAAGACTCCTCGGAAATAACCTCATGAACACGTGGAAGGAACTCCGCAACGATATTACCTTCGGAATCTTCAATTCTGGTAATATAAGAAGGTATTCTTCGAACTCCCTTCATGGGAAATGCAGAATATGCACCAACCATCTCGGATACAGAAATATCACAGGGTCCTAAGCAAAGGGACATTGAGGGAACGATATCTTTATTCAGAATACCATATTCATGAATAAGGCGTACTAAGGCAGAGGGTGACATTTGATTCATTAGCCAGGCTGAAATCCAATTATTACTGGTTGCAAGCCCCCATTTTAGTGTTACCATCTCGCCATATCTTGCCCGACTTCCA
>CADAWW010000055.1 GCA_902791675.1 uncultured Bacteroidales bacterium | reverse complement strand
TGCGTGATGCTATGGACAATATGGTTGGTACCTCCAACCGCAGTAAAGTAACACACTTTATCGTGGACGGTGAGATCAACGATAACGACTGGGGCTTCCCCTATTACTACTCGAATCTGACATACATAGACTTCTCACGTGCCTACGGCTCAAACATCGTACCCTCTCGTTGGCTGGAAAAAAACACCAATATCCAAGAGGTTGAGCTACCGTCGTGCATCACAACTATCAGAAGTTATGCCTTCAGTGAATGCTCATCCCTGAGAGCTTTAGACTGCTATGCAACGGTTCCGCCAACTGTCGATAATATGACCTTCAACGGTGTGCCAGAAGATATGGTTGTTTATGTTCCCGAAGAAGCCATCAGCCTGTACGAGGCAGATGAGAGTTGGAATAAATTCACCATCGCACCCTTGAAGAGCAAGGTTTGCACCTTGGAAGTAAAACTACCCGAGGAGTGTAAGGACGGAAGATACAGGAATGCCTCGTTGGAAGTGATAAACGTAAAGAGCGGACAACGCTACAAATACGTCATCAACGACCGTCTGAACTACACGTTCACGAACCTTATCCGCAATACCAAACAGAAAGTATTTGTTAAGAACCTGACAGGAGATATTATCTGTGAGACAGATGTCATTACCATAGACGAGGAGCATAAGCAGGTTATACTGACAGGCATGAAGATGCCTTACGACATTACCCTGCACATCCAGAACTCGAATGGCAAGGACCTGACAGACAATGTAAACATCACCTGGACAACAGAGGACGGTACATTCCTATGCCAAGGAGCCAAGGTGGAAGGTCAACTGGAAGGAGCAGTGCTGAAGTTCAGCATTGGCTTACCAGCAGAATTTGCCACAGAATACTTTGGCCCACAGCCTGCCAGCCACACTGTTGTGGCAGGAAAAAACGAGATTACCATTACACTTGTTTCCATTCCGGCCATTAAAAGCACTGGCGTAGTGCTCGACAACCTGACAGGAAAACCTATCAGCGGAGCTCACGTAGTATTTGAGCAACAAGTGGAAGGTAGCGGTTCTGTAACAACGAGTACTGATACCGACCAAGAGGGTAAATTCTCGCTGACAACCAAGGAACTGCCTACCACGGTACGCATCTCGGCAAGCAGTTTTGTACCCTTTGTCAAGGAATATGATGTTAAGGAGCTGCAGGAAAACATGGGTACTTTCAGTCTGGACCGTGTAACAGGTGTGACAGCCAACGTAAGCTTTGTATATACAAAGGCTGTTCCCGAAAATGTGGCACCAAGCAGCAACAACTACTTCCCCTATCAGGAGAATGTTTCCTATACATTATATAATATTACCACCCAGAGCCAGTTGCAAGACTTCATCGTGGAAGGTTCGCGTATCTATATCCTGAGCGGAGCCAGTGTGAACGACCACATAGAAGCAACCTGCAAGAGCTCGAACGGGAAATTCGCTGACGTAACGACAACAGCTGTTGTGAATGCAAATAAGGGACTGGAGCTTTCCTTCAACGTGACGGAGTATGGCAAGGTATATGCACGCTTCCTGGTAACAGACAACACGGCTGTCGAAGGTCTGCTCTATGATGCAGCCGGACATATGGTTAGACATGAGACCTATAACACCAACTTCACTCCTACAGAAAGTGATGAGTTGGGCGATTTGCTGGATCACAACAAGACCCCGAACTTCATCTACCTAACTGACCTTCCTGAAGGAACCTATACACTTGTCACCATAGGCAAAAGTAGTTTCTTTGGAACTCTTAGCACGCTGAGCGGTTATTCAGAGGCCGGACTGAAGCCAGGCGAAGACTACGTGAGCAATGAGATAACGGTAGTAAAAGGTGTAATTAAGGAACTACGCAACGTGGTGATTCCCGTATTCGAGGAAAGCAAATTCTACTATACAGGAGAGAACACCAAGTTCAACGTAAATAAGGCCAACATTGTAGAAGGTAACTACTTGACACTCTCGGCTAAGGTTGATTTCCAAGACAGCTACAAGCAGCGCGTGAGCGATGTGGAACTGATTGTGAACCTGCATGCCACCTGCCCTATGGTTGACAACTCTGTTGTGGTAGGTACCAAGCAAAGTTCGTACGAGTACCTGAATAACACTGTTACCATCCCATTGGGAGAAATCTTTACCGACCGTGTGAAGTTCTGCATTGCACCAACCAGCAGGGGAAACTACTCGCCCGATGCATATGTCCGCTTTAAGTTGGACGGAGAGAAGACTGTGCTGCAGCCCATCGGATCTGCCAATTATACTGTTACGGATGTCTCTATCTGGACGGCGCCCCTTATCTCTCTGCCAAGTATATTCGTTGACGGAAACGCTGCCGGCATGAGTGAAGTAATCGTATATGACAAGGGCAAGGAACTGGGACGTACAAAGGCACTGGCAGACGGATACTGGTCGTTGCGTGCAGACTTGGCACAATGCTCCAACCTCTCTATCCACGAAATTCAGGCCAAGGTAACTTCCCCTTCAGGACTTGTACGCCATACGGAGATGCGTCCCGTGGAATACAACCAGCGTAGCATTCAGGCCAAGGATGTAGACATGCGGTTCTACAATAACGGAGCCGCAAGAACGGTTTGGGTGGACTTCGACCTGGAGCATGTGAAAGCAAATGTGAAGAGTTACTCCTTTGCCCCACAGATAGAGTTTGTCTTCACGGCAAACCTGACAAACAATAGTCCCGATGTGGTACACAGTTGCGTGATTCACGTCTTTACCATCGAACACAAATGGATAGACCTGGAGGCTCAGTACATTCCTAATATGGACCGTTGGGTTGCACACAGCAAGTTCAGTTCGAACGAAGCACCTATGGCCGTTCGGGTAACCGTAGATGCTGACCTGGATGCTGAGATTCCTTATAGTGATATTCAGCTGACGGTGGCAGAGCAGGAAGATATGCCCACCGAAGCCGTCATGGAAGTTCCGACAGAAACGGTTGACTACAACATTGCTATTTCGGCACCCAACAACTATCATCCAATGCTCAATATTCAGTACGTGGATGAGATTGTAAGCTGTGACGACGAAGACAAGGAGCAGTTGACCTATAACATAGATCCTGCAGGTAACGTCCTGATTCAGGACCAAAACCAATTCGTCGAAGTTGTAACGGGTAATAATGAGGATAATCAGGGCAATCAGGTACGCCAATACAGAGCTCCCATAGCAACAGAGGCTGTTACACAGTTAAAAGAGCGCATCGTTCAGTTAGAGACAGGCATCAGCTTGATTAACACGTTACTCTTTGCTCCAGAGCAGGCTCAAAACAAGTTGGAGATTGTTCGCTCGCTGAATACCCTGACACGCTATCTGCATGACGGTATTAAGGATGTGAATGCGTGGGCGGAGTTCATTTCACGCCTGCAACCCTGCAATGGCATGGATGATGCACAGGCCAAGTCGATGCTCTATATCTCAGAGGAATACAAGAACAAAGTGGCCGTACGCTACCTCTCATGCTGCAATCTTGCAGATATAGCCATACATTTGTTGGCTGCCAAGGATATCACTGATGCCAATACTATCCTAGCCAAGTATCTGGCTAACGTATCGTTTGGTATCTACAAGGCAGTAAAGACCGAAAGCCGCAACCAACTCCGTTGGGCTAAGCGAAGCCGCAACAAATGGGACTGCGCCTATGCTATCGTTGAGGAAGTAGACGATAAATGGGATGCCTCGCTACCCTATCCTATTGTTGAGCCTATCATCGACCCGTCAGGTTATGTTTATGAAGGCGTCAGCAGCAATCGCTTGGAAGGCGTGACTGCCACTGCCTACTATAAACATACATACGAGGATGAGTATGGTGACCTGAAGCAGGAAATCGTACTTTGGGATGCTGCTCAGTACAGTCAGGAGAACCCACTCTACACAGATGCAGAAGGAATGTACCAGTGGGATGTTCCCCAAGGCTTGTGGCAGGTGAAGTTCGAGAAGGCCGGTTACCAGACAACATATTCTGACTGGTTGCCTGTTCCTCCTCCCCAGATGGATGTAAATGTTGGAATGGTTCAGGCTACACAGCCCGAAGTTATCAGTGCCCGTGCTTTCGAGGCTGGCGAGACAACAGAAGGTTCGGTTTGTATTACCTTTGACAAGTACATGAAGCCCGCTACACTGAATCCCGAGAATATCTATATCAAGGGGATTAAGGGAGACAGTGAGATTCTTCTGGAGGCTGGTGAATTTACATTCCCAGATGCCGAGATTGCCATCGAAGGCAGTTCCGACACGCTGGCTACCAAGGTAAGCATCGCCACGACCGACCTAAGCACTTATGATGAGGTTTACCTGATTGTCAGCCGTGACGTAGAAAGCTATGCCGGCATCAAGATGACAGAGGTCTTCCAACAGAAACTCGATATTGAGAAGAAACTTACAGGTCTGGTTGTTGACTCTCTAGTTACCATCGGTTTTGGGCAGAGCAAGACTATTCGTATTGCAGCAGTTCCCACAATAGCTGCTGCTGGCAAGAAAGTGGTTATTACATCGGCTTCTAACCTCACAGCAAACATAGGTGAGGAGGCTGCTGAAAGGGTAACCGTCACCTTAGACCAAGACGGACAGGCTGAGATAAACGTAAATGGCGTTCTATTTGGCACCACCGCCTTAAGTATGAAAGTACAGAATGAGGATGTTGAGGCAACCACTATGATAGCCGTTGTTGATACTGCCCTGCTACAAAAGGTGGAGGCCCCTAAAGCTTCTCGTCTGACAGGTACCACATTGTATGCAGGACAGACAGTAACCCTGAGTTGCGATAGCAAGGGTGCTACTATCTATTATACCACAGACGGTTCTTGCCCATGTGACAGCCAGACTCGACTGCCCTACACCAAGCCCATACCCATAACAGAAGGTATGATACTGAAGATTATGTCTGTAGGCTATCAGGGAGAAGAGAGCGAGGTAAGAGAGTACCAGTACAACATACGTCAGTCGGAAGTTGAGGTTGAACTGGCAGAAGGATGGAACTGGACAAGTCATGACTTGGCTACTCCTTTGGAAGTAAGTTCTCTGGAGAATGTTGCCAGCGTTATACTTACCCAAGAAGGTTCAGACTTTGTTGCTGCCACACAATCCATGAAGATTGCTGCAGCTAAAGCCGACAAGATTACCTTTAAAGGTGCTAAGTACAACCCGACACTTGAGGAGATTGTACTCAATTCAGGTTGGAACTGGTTGGGCTATCCCATGAGTGATATGATGACACTGGAAGATGCCCTTACCTATCTGGATGCTGAGGAAGGCGATATCATCTCTAATCTGGAGGAAGGCTTCTCGGTATTCACGGCAGGTAAATGGTTAGGCGACCTTAAGACACTCCGTCCTGGGCAGGGTTATATGTACAAGAGCCAAGGACGTAAGGGCTTTGTCTATAACAGCGTTCCCACCGTCAATGCCCGCGCCATCTATGGCAAACGTGTTGAGCAAAGAGAATGTCCATGGGAAGTTAACTTGCACAAGTATGCCGACATGATGTGCATCATTGCCAATGTCTATGAGGCAGATACTCCTGTCGGTCAGGAAGACTGGATAGTTGGTGCATTTGTAGGTAATGAGTGTCGCGGTATAGGTCACTTCAATGGAAATGAATTAATACTACCCGTCCGTGGTAAAGAAGGCGAAGAACTCACCTTCAGCCTTCTCTCACTAACTGTAGACCTTGGCACAGATCTGAAGGAGCACCCAGGTTTCACAGCAGATGCCGTTGGGACGATGGTTGAGCCGCTGCGCCTAAGCTTCTCGGAAGCCGATGCCATCCATTCGGTTAATAGTACGGGGCAGCCAGAAGGAACCGTTTACGACATCTCTGGCCGCAGAGTCAACTCTAAACTCTCAACTCTAAACTCTCAACTAAAAAAGGGTATATACATAATCAATGGTAAAAAACTCTTGCGATAGTAAATCGAAAATCCGGGCCTTGAAATAAGGTCCGGATTTCTTTTATTCTACACAAACTAATTTACTTTACAATACCTTTCTCCAAGTACTCGGCCAAGTTCATACGGACTTTGGCTGCAGCTCCTTCGCCAGCTATTTTAGCCATATCGTGCTCGGTCATCAGACGGACAAGTTCCTCGAAAGATGTCTTGGATGGGTTCCAACCCAGCTCGCATTTGGCCTTTGTAGGATCTCCCCATAGATTAACAACGTCGGTGGGACGATAGAAATCCGGGGATATGCGTATTACGACATCCCCTTCTTTTAGTTGAGGGTTGAGAGTTGAAAGTTGAGATTTATCAATACGCTTGATAATTCCAATTTCATCTATACCTTCACCTTCGAACCTAAGTTCAATGCCAGCATAATGGAAGGCTAAGAAAGCAAACTCGCGAACAGTATGTTGCACACCTGTGGCAATGACAAAGTCCTGAGGCTTAGGCTGTTGAAGGATAAGCCACATGCACTCTACATAATCCTTGGCATAACCCCAATCGCGTTTAGAATCCAGATTACCCAAATATAGGCAATCCTGATGCCCCTGAGCTATGCGAGCAGCAGCAAGGGTGATCTTACGGGTAACGAAGGTCTCTCCACGCCGCTCTGATTCGTGGTTAAAAAGAATACCTGAGCAGCAGAACATGTCATAAGCCTCACGATACTCCTTAATAATCCAATAGCCGTACAACTTGGCTACGGCATAAGGACTATAGGGATGAAAGGGAGTATTCTCGTTCTGAGGCACCTCTTCGACCTTACCATAAAGCTCTGAGGTGGATGCCTGATAAATCTTACAAGTTTTCTCCAGGTGATTGGTGCGGACAGCTTCCAGGATACGAAGGACACCTACGGCATCTACGTCGGCAGTATACTCGGGAGCATCGAAAGACACCTGGACATGACTCTGGGCTGCCAGATTATAAATTTCAGTGGGCTGTACCTCACCAACAAGCTTGACCAACGACATGGAGTCACCCATATCAGCATAATGAAGGTGAAAATGAGGCGTACCCTCGAGGTGAGCTATACGCTCGCGGAAATCAACCGAGGAACGACGGATGATACCGTGTACCTCGTAACCCTTCTCTAATAAGAACTCACTCAGGTAACTACCGTCCTGGCCCGTTACACCGGTAATTAGAGCTACTCTTTTACAATTCATAATGTCTATCGTTCTGCCCTTATGGGGTTATTCAAAAAATCATTATATGCCATGCGAATACCATCCTCCAGCTCTGTCTTATAGGTCCATCCCAATTGGGTAGCCTTAGAAACATCCAGAAGCTTGCGAGGCGTTCCGTTGGGACGTGTGGTATCCCATAGAATGGCGCCTTTATAACCAACAATCTTGGCCACCAACTCTGTCAGCGCCTTAATGGTAAGCTCTTTGCCTGTGCCTGCATTAACCGTTTCGTTACCGCTGTAATGGTTCATCAGGAAGACGCAGAGATTGGCCAAGTCATCTACATAGAGGAACTCGCGCAAGGGAGAGCCATCACCCCAACAAGTGACACTCTCTGCACCAGAGAGTTTGGCCTCATGAAAACGGCGTATAAGTGCCGGAAGAACGTGGCTATGCTCTGGATGATAATTATCGTTAGGGCCATAAAGATTGGTAGGCATAACAGAGATGTAATCAGTTCCGTACTGGCGATTCAGATACTCGCAGTACTTAAGCCCCGATATCTTAGCCAGCGCATATGCCTCGTTGGTCTGTTCCAGCGAAGAGGTGAGCAGACAACTCTCTGACATTGGCTGAGGCGCCAGACGCGGATAAATGCAGCTGCTTCCCAGGAACTCCAGTTTACGGCAACCATTCTGCCATGCAGCATGGATAACGTTCATCTCGAGAATCACATTCTGATACATGAAGTCAGCCTGCGCACTCTGATTGGCAACAATGCCTCCAACCTTAGCTGCAGCCAGAAAGACGTACTCAGGCTTCTCGATAGCAAAGAACTTCTCGACCTGGTCCTGGCGTGTCAAATCCAGCTGGGTATGTGTACGTAATATTAAATTTTCGTAGCCTTGTCGCTGCAACTCACGGACAATGGCACTTCCTACCATCCCACGATGTCCGGCAACATATATCTTACTGTTCTTTTCCATAAATATCAGTTAGAATGCTGATTTTAAATCTGTCTTACGAATCAAAAAAGAAAGCAACCAATCAGGCACCCATGGACATATTATAATTACAAGTCGATCTAAAAAGCCAGGAATTAGCTTGGCTTTACGACGAAACATAGCCTTCAAGGCAAAGTGTGCTGCCTTCTCAGGGGAAATTAATAAACCAAGGCGGAGAAGTATCCTGCGATAGCGCATCATAAGCGGGAAACGTATAAGGGGCGTATCAACAGCTCCAAAAATAGCTGTGGTAACACTGACCGGAGAGCCCTTGCACTCGATATGTAACTGGTGCGAATAACCCTTTACAAAACGCTTGGTAGTTCCGTACATACCTATGACAGGCCATTCCATCCAAGCAGAAATAGACGAGATATTAAGGATATATCCCCTGCTCTGCTCTTTCATCAAGGGAATGAAGAGCCTGCAGAGCAGCAATGGTGTGGTGCAATGCAGGGCTATAATTTGCTGAAGCTTCTGCGGGTCGGTATCTTCAATAAGAGATGTAATGAGGAATCCGGCATTGTTGATAAGAATCTCGACGTGATAACCGCTCTCCCGACAGTTGTCAAAAACTTGGTCGGCAGCATCGGACTGTGTAAGGTCAATACATATAACAGGAGCCGGAACATTGTGTTGCTGCTTAATCTGCTCGGATAGTTCCTGGGCAGACTCACCGTTAATATCCACTAAAACAATGCCATATCCCATCTGTGCCAACTGAAGGGCATAACAACGTCCTATCCCCGAAGCTGCTCCGGTAACAATGGCATATGTATTCTTAAAACACATTTTTAGCGGATTATCTTCATCTTAAACTCAGAAGGTAATTTTACCAGTTTACGGCCAACAACACGCTTTACAACATTCGCTCCGTCGAAATGCATCGTATAAACGCTGTCCGACTGCTGTGTAAGAGATACTTTCTGTGTCTCACTGCCAAGATCATTGCTTAGTTTAAGTGTTGCGGTCTTTTCATCTTGGATTTTAAAACTAGTAACCGTCCATACACCATAGATATTACCGCCCAGGTAACCATTCTGAGGCCCGAACATCTCCATACCAGGCACATTGATAGTCTCTTCGTATAAGTCGATGTGAAGGCGAATATCCTCTTCGGGACAAAGAAGCTGGAATTTCCATGGACCTTGTGCCTGCATAGTGGAAAAACCGCACACTGAAGCAATTAAAAGAAGTATGTGTTTCATTCTGGAACTACATTATTAATATATAAAGAAGATAAGCAACATAGGATAGAACTAGAATGGCTCCCTTCCAACTGGTAAGGCTTCGGCGGGAAAAAGCAAGAACCCACAACAACACATTACTTGCGAGAAGGGTGAACCAGTCAGCCATTGAAATATCAGAAACTGCCATGGGCTTGACAATACTGCAGATACCTATCACAAAGGCAATATTAAAAACGTTACTGCCTATGGCATTACCCAAAGCCAGTCCATCACTTCCTTTACGGGCTGCCATTACGCTGGTAGCCAATTCTGGAAGACTGGTTCCTGCGGCCAAGATTGTAAGACCTATAATTCGTTCGCTGACACCCCACTCACGGGCCAGTTCAGCGGCATTGTCCACCATCAACTGACCGCCATATATAAGACAGCCACATCCAACCAACAATAACAAAAGAATCTTGGGTATAGGCATCTGAGCAACATTGGACACTTTATGTCCGACCTTAGGATTCGTCTTGTGTGAACGCCAAAACGTATAATACAGAAATGCGCAGAAGAAGAGCAACAGTCCCAAACCTTCAATGCGTCGGATATTTCCGTCGTAATAAGCGACAAAATAAAGACTGAGGGCAGCAAAAAGACTCAGAGGAATGTCAAAAACAAGAAGCAAGTGCTCAACAGGCATCTTCATCATCATTGCCGAAGCACCCACGATTACCAGCGTATTAAAGATGTTACTGCCAACAATGTTGCCTACACTCATATCCGCACTACCTTTCAACACACTGAAGAAACTGACCATAAACTCTGGCAAACTGGTTCCTAAGGCAACAATGGTAAGACCAATAACCATCTCACTAACGTTCCAACGACGGGCAACAGCACAGGCTCCGTCGGTAAATCTGTCGGCTCCCCATAGCACAAGGGCTATACCGACAACCAGTAAAAAACAATTCATCAACATCATAAAAACTTCTACAAAGTGCTGCAAAGGTATAACCTTTTTTACACATATAAGAGAAGAAATAGGGATTATTTCTCCTTGCGTAGGGATTTTTCCCTTTTAGAGACCTTGCAAATTGAAAAATAATTTGTACTTTTGCAAACGAAATTTTAGCAAGGGGATAATTATAACTAATAAAATCACAATAAAATCAAACGAATATGAAACTGAAAAAACTTGCAGTAGCATCTGCATTAGCTATAAGCGCAACGCCATTATTGGCTCAGAACTTTGAAGGTACAACCTACGATGACCGTATCGGCTATTCCAACAATAACAACGAGGACAGCATCAAGATAGGGAAACAGAATATTTCTCTTTTCCAGCAGTCTCTCCAGAATCAGGAATATGGCGAAGCACGCATCAATCTGCAGTGGTTGCTGAAAAATGCACCCTATGCACTTACGGGTATTTATACACAGGGGCCGTTTGTTTATTATAACTTGATTTCAAAGGAAACAGACCAGGCCAAGAAACTTACCTATTTTAATGAGATGATGGAGGTGTTTGCCGCTCGCGAGAAGAATCTCGAAGCCCTGAATACATTTGCCAAGACAAAATCCACATTGGGTGATGTATTGGCATTGAAGGCCGATTACTACAATTGGACAGCGCCTAATACTCCCGGCTCTGGCTATACACTGAACAAATCTTATGAAAACTATAGCCAAGCCATCAAGATGATCAACGAGAAGGGTGGCCGTGAAATTGAAGGTTCAGTGCTCCAGAATTTCTTCCTGGTAAGCGATGCCATGTATAAAAGTGCTCCCAACGCTCTGCGCGAGCAGTATCTCCAGGACTATCTGGACAGCAAGGATGCATGCGAGAAGATGTTGCAGCTGGCCAAGGAAGCAAAGGCTGAAGGTGACGAAGAAAAAGCCAACAAGCTGGTTGCCAAATACGATGGCCCTCTGGCACTGATTGAGCAAACCTTCTCTGCCAGTGGAGCAGCTGACCGTGAACAGATTATCGGCATCTATACCAAGAAGTTTGAAAGCTACAAGGATGATATCAACAAGTTGAACAGTGCTATCAACTTGATGGCTCAGAACGACTGTGACGATGCAGACATTTACTATCAGTATGCAGAAGCCGCTTATGCCATTGAGCCAAACTTCACCAGTGCCATCGGTCTGGCTCAGAAAGCTCAGACGGATGGTGAAATGGAAAAGATGCTTGACTACTACAACAAGGCATTGGAGTTAGCCTCAAGCGATGAGAACCGTGGTAAGATTTGCCTGAAAATTGCATACGCCCTCACCAAAGGTAAACAATATACCGGTGCTCTGACATATGCACAAAAGGCAATCGGTTACAATGCTGATATTGCCGGTAAAGCCAACCTTAACATGGCTAACGTTTATGCCTTGTTGGGTCAGTATCCAGAGGCTCTAGAGTACTGCGCAAAGGCTTCCGAAACTGACATTGCCCTCAGCGGTGCTGCTGACCGTCTAAAAGCCAACATCCAAAAAGCTCAGGCCAACCAGGCTGCTAATGATAAGGCTCAAAAGGAATATGCTGAATACCTCAAAAGAAAGAAAGCTGAAGAAGCATTCTGGAGCGGAGGAAAGTAATACGTTTATCCCTAATATCTATATAAAAAGAGGTGTCTGCACATGGTGCGACACTTCTTTTTTTATGCAAGACATAAATGAATTGTTAAAATAGATAAAATATATTTTGAAAATACAGAATTGTTAAAAAAAATATTGTACCTTTACAACCAAATGCGAGTTTAATGGGCAATTATTAGCCTAAAACTGGTTACAAAGAACAAATGAATCGTGTAAAAATAGGAATTATCGGATTAGGACGCATGGGCAGAAAGCATCTAAGGGAACTCGTCAATTGCGATTTCTGGGATGTCAAGTATGTCTGTGATATCGATCCGGAAAAAGAGACTTATTCCAAAGAAATAGCTCCAAACGCCATTTTCACCACAAACGAGGATGACATCTTCAATGATGCGGAGATAGAATGTGTAGGACTGTATGCACTGGCCGACAGCAGACCGGGACGGATTAAAAAGGCCATAGCCACAGGCAAGCACGTAATGTGCGAAAAGCCTTTAGCCTATAAGATGGAAGATGAATTCGAATT
>CADAWW010000054.1 GCA_902791675.1 uncultured Bacteroidales bacterium | reverse complement strand
GTTTTTCCTGGGCACCGTAGCGGGAGATGATACGGTACTTGTTGTACTGCAGGAGGATATTAATCGAGATGAGGCCTACAGGGCGATTTCGGAGATAGTCTCCCAATTAAGTGAAGGTTGCGGTTGAGCGAGAGGGTAGCTAAACTTGCTTAGGCTATTCCAAGCGTGAGCAGGCTCGACCGCAGGTCAAAAGTGAATAATTAGACGTTAGTAATAGAAAAATGAGCGATATAAAAACAGACGACATAAAGATTCTGGTGGCTGGACCAGAGCATGAGATTTATGTGGACACCATTCTTGAGACAATAGCCGATGCTGCCAAAGTGCGCGGCACAGGTATTGCCAAGCGTACCCACGAGTATTTGGCGAAGAAGATGTTTGAAGCTAAGGCGGTAATCGCTCTGGCACCCGATGATTGTACACCCCGACTTCCGGGGCCTGCATATTGCCAAACGCATCAAGGACCTTACGTTTACACTGGCCCGTACCCGTTGGCCCCATGCCAAGATTTTCAGTCTGACCAGCGGTGCTGCTGTGATGAAGATGAACACCGCATTGGGTTACCAGCCGGTGACCTTTGCCGACCTGACAGATGACGAGGCATTCTGGAGAGGCTGCGAGGGCTGTGTCAACTATCCGGTGCTGAAAGAGCGTAACCGTAAGTTCTGTATCTGCACGGCTATGCTCTTCGACCCCACCGAGCATCTGCCTGCAAAATTGTCGGATGAGGTCTTGTCGCGTATCAAACACCTTCAGGAAATAGAGCGACATTAGCCTACCTCCATCATCTTCTGAAGTGAAGATTGAAGAATGCTGAAGGAGGGGCGAGAACGAAGTGACAATTTGTGGTCGCAATGTCTTCATTATTAATTATGAATAAAGAATTGTGAATTAAATAAAATGGAAAAGAAAAAAGTTGTTGTTGCTTTCAGTGGTGGATTGGACACCAGTTACAACGTGATGTATCTAACCAAGGAGTTAGGTTATGAGGTATATGCAGCCTGTGCTAATACGGGTGGTTTCTCTGCAGAGCAGTTGAAGAGAAACGAGGAAAACGCCTATAAGCTGGGCGCCGTGAAATATGTTACCCTTGACGTGACGCAGGAGTATTATGAGAAGTCACTGAAATACATGATTTTCGGCAACGTGCTGCGTAACAACTGTTACCCCATCTCGGTAAGTTCTGAGCGTATTTTCCAAGCCATCGCCATTGCGCGCTATGCCAAGGAAATAGGTGCTGATGCTATTGCTCACGGTTCAACAGGAGCTGGCAACGACCAGATTCGTTTTGATATGACCTTCCTGGTAATGGCTCCTGGTGTGGAGATTATTACTTTGACCCGTGACCGTAACCTGACTCGTAAGGAGGAGGTTGACTACCTGAATGCTAACGGCTATTTTGCTGACTTCACCAAGTTGAAGTATTCATATAATGTCGGCATCTGGGGCACGTCTATCTGCGGTGGTGAATTGCTTGACCCTACACAGGGACTGCCCGAGGAAGCTTATCTGAAGCACGTAACGAACCCTGAGAAGGAGTCGTTGCTGAAGATTCAGTTTGAGAAGGGTGAAATCGTAGCTGTGAATGGCGAGAAGTTCGATGACCACATCAAAGCCATTCAGAAGATTGAGGAGATTGGCGCTTCTTACGCCATCGGTCGTGATGCTAATGTTGGCGACACCATCATCGGTATCAAGGGCCGCGTTGGTTTCGAGGCCGCAGCTCCCAAACTTATCATCGAGGCACACCGTCTGCTGGAGAAGTCTACTTTGAGCAAGTGGCAGCAGTACTGGAAGGATCAGGTTGCCAACTGGTACGGCATGTTCCTGCATGAGAGCCAGTACCTTGAGCCTGTTATGCCCGATATTGAGGCTATGCTTACAAGCAGTCAGCGCAATGTAACCGGTACTGCTATTCTGAAGCTCCGTCCTTATGGCTTCGAGACTGTTGGTATCGACAGCGTCAATGACCTGACGAAGAGTAAACTCGGTGAATACGGCGAGACGCAGACTGGTTGGACTGCTGATGAAGCCAAAGGCTTTATCAAGGTTTCAAGTACGCCACTCCGCGTATACTATGGAATTCATAAAGACGAGAAGAGATGATAAAGGTGGGGGTCTTAGGTGCTGCAGGCTATACAGGCGGTGAACTCATTCGCCTCCTGTTGAATCACCCGCAGGCAGAGATTGTCTTTGCTAACAGCGAATCGAATGCCGGCAATTCTGTCAGCGATGTGCATGAGGGGTTGATAGGTGAAACAGACCTCTGTTTTACTTCCGAGATGCCGTTTGATAAGGTGGATGTGCTATTCTTCTGCTTTGGTCATGGCAAGAGTGAGCAGTTCCTGAAGGAACATGAGATTCCTGCGAACGTGAAGATTATCGATCTGGCACAAGACTTCAGAGTGAAGAATGAAGAGTTAAGGGTGAAGAATTATAATTTCACATATGGTCTTCCGGAGACACACCGCGAACAAATCAGGATGACTCAGCACCTCGCCAACCCTGGTTGCTTTGCCACTTGCATTCAGCTGGCTATGTTGCCTGCGCTGAAGGCAGGAATCATCAGTGGCGATATTCATGTCAATGGTATCACGGGAAGTACGGGAGCCGGTCAGAAGCCTGGTGCAACAACGCACTTCTCTTGGCGTAACGATAATATCTCGGTCTATAAGACCTTCACCCATCAGCATCTGCTGGAGATTAATCAGACGGTGCAGGAACTCTGTCCCGGTTATGAAGGCAGAGTGTTGTTCATTCCGCAGCGCGGCTGCTTTGCGAGAGGTATCTTTGTGACGGCGTATGCCAAGTGCGAAAAGTCCCTAGAGGAGGTGCAGCAGATATATGCCGACTACTACAAGGATGCAGCCTTTACGCATTTTGTGACTAAGAGTCCCGATATGAAGCAGGTGGTAAATACCAACAAGGCTGTGGTCTATGTCGAGAAGTACGAAGACCAGCTCTTGATGATCAGCTGCATCGACAATCTGCTCAAGGGAGCCGTTGGTCAGGCTGTTCAGAATATGAACCTGATGTTCGGACTTGACGAGAAGGCCGGACTCGAGCTTAAGGCAAGTGCGTTCTAGGGTTAAAAGATTAAAAAGGTTAAAAAGTTAAAGTGGAAATGACATTATTTGACGTTTATCCATTATTTGATATTGCAATAGAACATGGCAAGGGCTGTAATGTGTGGGATACAGAAGGAAATGAATATCTGGACCTTTACGGCGGTCATGCTGTCATAAGTGTTGGACATGCTCATCCTCATTACGTAGAAGCAATCAGTAATCAGGTTGCTAAGTTAGGCTTCTACAGCAATTCGGTGCAGAACCCTTTGCAGAAAGAGTTTGCCCACCGTTTGGGTAAGGCTTGTGGATATGATGATTACAGCCTGTTTCTCATTAATTCAGGTGCCGAGGCCAATGAAAACGCCTTGAAACTGGCATCGTTTTATAACGGCCGTACCCGTGTGCTGAGTTTGGAGAAAGCTTTTCACGGTCGCACCTCGTTGGCCGTGGAAGCTACCAACAACCCTAAGATTATAGCGCCTATCAATGCCAACGGGCATGTTACCTATCTGCCACTTAACGATATCGAAGCTTGGAAGAAGGAAATAGAGAAGGACGATGTCTGCGCCTGTATCATAGAGTGTATTCAGGGTGTTGGCGGTATCCGCCTGGTGAGCGCAGAATTCCTGCAGGCTCTTCGTCAGCTGTGTGACAAGCATAATACCGTGCTGATTTGCGATGAGATTCAGTGTGGCTATGGCCGTAGTGGTAAGTTCTTTGCCCATCAGCATCTGGGTGTAAAGCCTGATATGATTACCGTTGCCAAGGGTATCTGCAACGGTTTCCCCATGGGCGGCGTATTGATTTCTCCTAAGTTCACTCCTGTCTATGGTCAGTTGGGAACAACCTTTGGCGGCAACCATTTAGGGTGTGCCGGTGCCTTGGCTGTGTTGGATATCATGGAGGAGGAACACCTGGTGGAGAATGCTGCTAAAGTGGGTGCTTATCTGATAAGCGAACTAAAGAAACTGGTGGGCAGCTATCATGTGGTAGATGTTCGTGGTGAGGGCTTGATGATAGGCATTGAACTGGATATTCCCTACAAGGAACCCCGTACCCGTCTTATCAAAGAGGAGCATTGCTTTACGGGTTGTTCGGGTACCAATGTAATCCGTCTGCTGCCTCCCCTTTGTCTGAGTATGGATGAGGCTCAGCAGTTCATGGAGAAATTTAAAAAGGTAATGAAAGATTTGTAATTCAGACGTCAACATCATAACGAAAAAAGTTATCGTTAACGTTATCGTTAAGAATATTGAATATGAAGAAGCGTATAGTAGTAAAGGTAGGCAGCAATGTGCTGACAATGGCTGAGGGTAAACTGAATATCACCCGTATGTCGGCCTTGGTCGATCAGATCGCTTGGTTACGCTGGCATAATTACGAGGTGATCCTGGTTTCCAGTGGTGCAGTAGCCTGTGGACGTAAGGAGTTGCAGGTGGACCACATGCTGGACTCTGTGGAGCAGCGCCAGCTTTTCTCAGCTATGGGACAGGTGAAGCTTATCAACCTCTATTACGACCTCTTTCGTGAGTATGGTCTCCACATAGGTCAGGTGCTGACCACCAAGGAGAATTTCTCAACGGAGCGTACCTTCCAGAATCAGCGTGCCTGTATGGAGGTGATGTTGGAGAATGGCGTTATCCCTGTCGTCAACGAAAACGATACTGTCAGCATCGAAGAATTGATGTTTACAGATAATGATGAACTTTCCGGTCTTATTGCGCAGATGATGAATGCACAGACACTGGTACTGCTGAGTAATGTGGATGGCATTTATACAGGTAATCCTGCTAATCCTGAGAGCCAGGTGATACGTACCATTAAGCCGGGTGAGGACTTCTCGCGCTATATTCAAACAGAGAAGAGTAGTGCCGGGCGTGGTGGTATGGCTTCGAAATATAAGACGGCCAGTTCTGTAGCAGCTGCAGGAATCAAGGTTATTATCGCCAACGGCAACAGAGAGAATATATTAAAAGATTTGGCCGAAAGACCAGCTGAAACAATTCATACGGAATTTTCGGGAAATTAGCCCCCCTCCCGACCTCCCCCGAGAGAGGGAGGAGTAGAAAAAAAGAATCGCTTAGCATTGAGCATTGATGAAAGAGTTATTTAAAAAGATAAAGGAGGCCAGCAGGTCTTTGGCGCTGGTGGAGGATGCGCAGCGTAACCTCTTGCTTGAGCATTTGGCAGACGCCATACTTGCTAACCAGGAATTGCTTTTGGAGGCTAACAGGCAGGACTTAGAGCAGATGGACAGCCAAGATCCTTTGTACGACCGCCTGCTACTTACACCTGAACGGTTGAAAGGTATAGCATCCGATATGCGACATGTTGCCTCTTTGCCTTCTCCCTTAGGGATTATTTCGAAGGAGCAGACTTTAGAGAATGGTTTATACCTGCGCAGGGTGAGTGTTCCTTTTGGTGTGATAGGTGTTATTTACGAAGCGCGTCCTAACGTTAGTTTCGATGTTTTCTCGCTCTGTTTTAAGAGTGGCAATGCCTGTGTTCTAAAAGGCAGCCGCAATGCACATCATAGCAATGAGGCTATTGTGGACCTTATTCATCGGACACTACAGAAAGAAGGACTGCCTGCCGATGTGGTAGCGCTGATGCCTCCGACCCATGAGGCAACGGCCCAATTGTTGGGTGCTGTGGGGTATGTGGACCTATGTATTCCTCGTGGAGGTAAGAAACTGATAGAATTTGTGCGCGACAATGCCCGCGTACCTGTCATTGAGACGGGAGCCGGCGTGGTACACGCTTATTTCGATAAAGACGGTGACTTGGAGAAGGGACGTGCCATCATCAACAACGCCAAGACACGCAGGGTGAGCGTTTGCAACGCTCTTGACTGCCTTTTGATACACAAAGACAGGGTAGGGGATTTGCCTGACTTGTTGGCCTCTATGGCAGATAAAGTGCAAATACACAGGCCCGAGGAGGGAGAGCCCTTCGACTGGGACCGTGAGTGGATGTCGTACGATTTGAGTATTCGCATCGTGGATTCTCTTGATGAGGCACTCGAACATATTCAGACGTATGGCTCAGGTCATAGTGAGTGCATCATTACTGAGAACAGAGATACGGCACAGCGATTCCAGCGTGAGGTAGATGCTGCCTGTGTTTATGTGAATGCACCAACCAGTTTTACCGACGGGGCGCAGTTCGGTCTTGGTGCCGAGATAGGTATCAGCACCCAGAAGTTAGGACCTCGTGGTCCTATGGCGCTGGAGGAGATGACCACCTATAAGTGGCTGATTAACGGCAACGGACAGGTAAGGGAATGAAGAATTTTCAACGAAGGACGAAAAACGAAGGACGAAAAACGAATTTTCAACTTTCAATTAAATAAAGACCGTAAACGGTAAACCGTAAACGGTAAACTAATTTTCAACTTTCAACTTTCAATTTTCAACTCTAAACTTAAATAATATATAAATGTTAGAGAAATTTCTAAAACAGACGGAGTTCAAGGATTATGCCGACTTTATGGCAAACTTCAAGGTAGAAGTGCCTGAGGACTTTAATTTCGGTTATGATGTGGTAGATGCATACGCTGAGACAGAACCGGAGAAGGAAGCCATCTTGTGGACCAACGACAGAGGCGACGTTAAGCATATCAACTATGCTGAGTTTAAGCGTCTTTCGGATAGCGTGGCATCTTATTTCCAGACTTTAGGAATAGGGAAGGGCGACTGTGTAATGCTTATCCTGAAGCGCAGAGTAGAGTGGTGGATTACCATGGTTGCATTGCACAAGATCGGGGCTGTTGCTATTCCCGCAACCCATCTGCTGACCGACAAGGATATTATATACCGTTGTCATCAGGCAAGTGTTAAAGCCATTGTTGCTGTAGGCGATACCATCGTGCTCAGGAATGTTATCCGTGCTCGCGGCTATTGTCCTTCGCTTAAGCACTGCATTTCCATTGGTCCTGCTGTTCCGCAGAACTGGGACAATTATTGGCAAGGGGTTATGATGGCACCTAAGTTCAAGAGCATGAAGGGACAGACTCGGGTAACCGATGACTTCTTGCTGTACTTTACCAGCGGTACCAGCGGCGCACCCAAGATGGTAATGCACGATTTTTCTTATCCTTTGGCTCATATTTTGACGGCCAAGTACTGGCATAATGTTGACGAAACATCTCTGCATCTTACCGTTGCCGATACGGGCTGGGGTAAGGCTGTGTGGGGTAAGTTCTACGGTCAGATGATTTGTGGTGCAACAGTGTTCATATACGATTTTGAAGGACATTTCGATGCAGAAAAGATGCTGACGGTGATGCAGGACTTTAAGGTTACCTCTTTCTGTGCTCCTCCTACCGTCTATCGTTTTATGATTCGTAAGAAACTGGAGAAATACGACCTGTCTAACCTTCGTTACTGTACTACCGCCGGTGAGGCTCTGAACCCCAAGGTCTTTTTGGAGTGGAAGAAGAAGACGGGTATTATGATATATGAGGCTTACGGACAGACAGAAACCACGTTGGTATTGGGTACCTATCCGTTTGTCGAGCCTAAGCCAGGCTCAATGGGTCTTCCCAATCCGCAGTTCCCCGTGGCAGTTATCGATGCTGACGGTAATCCATGTAAACCGGGCGAACATGGACAGTTGGTAATCCGCATAGACGGTAAAAAACCTTTGGGGCTCTTTAAGGAATATCATCGACAGGCCGAGCTGACGGAAAAGAGTTGTGTAAACGGTATTTACTATACAAAGGATGTCGTGTATTATGATGAGGACGGCTACTTCTGGTTTGTTTCCCGTTCCGACGATGTTATCAAGAGTTCGGGCTACCGTATAGGTCCTTTTGAGGTGGAAAATGCATTGATGACGCACCCCGCCGTCGTGGAATGTGCTATCACAGGTGCTCCGGATGAGGTGCGCGGTATTGTTGTGAAGGCTACCATTGTGCTGGCAGATGCATATCGGGGCAAGGAGGGGCCTGATCTGATTACGGAGTTGCAGAACCATGTAAAGCAGGAAACCGCTCCTTACAAATACCCCCGTATCATCGAGTTTGTGGATGAACTGCCTAAGACTATCAGCGGCAAGATTCGCAGGGTGGAGATTAGGGAGAAAAACATAAAAAGTTGAGAGTTTAGTGTTTAGAGTTTAGAGGAATAGAAATGAAAAGTTTTCTTAATGTACAGGATTTAGGTGACCTGAAGCTGGCATTGGCTGAGGCCCAAGAAATAAAGAAAGAGCGTTATAAATATGTAGAGTTGGGACGTAACAAAACGGCCCTGTTGGTGTTCTTCAACAATAGCCTGCGAACCCGCCTCAGTACACAGAAGGCAGCCCTGAACCTGGGTATGAACGTTATCGTTTTGGATGTTAATGCCGGAGCATGGAAGTTGGAAACCGAGCGCGGCGTCATTATGGATGGTGACAAGAGCGAGCACCTCCTGGAAGCCATTCCCGTTATGGCTTGCTACTGCGATATGATTGGTATCCGCTCGTTTGCCGGTCTTACCGACCGCGAGTACGACTATGCCGAGACGGTTTATAATCAGTTTGTAAAGTATAGCGGCAAACCTGTCTTTGCCATGGAAACGGCTACCGTGCATCCCCTTCAGGCTTTTGCCGATTTGATAACAATAGAAGAAAATGCTCCCTCCTTAACAGGGAGGGCGGGGGGAGAGTCTCTTCCCAAAGTCGTCCTCACCTGGGCTCCTCATCCCAAGTCCTTGCCACAGGCTGTACCCAACAGCTTTGCAGAATGGATGAATGCTGCCGATGTGGACTTTGTTATCACGCATCCCGAGGGGTATGAGCTCGATCCCAAGTTCGTTGGCAATGCCCGTGTGGAGTACGACCAGAAGAAAGCCTTCGAGGGTGCTGACTTCATCTATGCCAAGAACTGGAGTTGTCCGGGTGTTACCCGTCCTCAGGATTACGGTAAGATTCTGCACGATTATCACACCATGACCCATTGGACGGTAGATGCCGAGCACATGAGTTGGACCAACAACGCCAAGTTCATGCACTGCCTTCCCGTCCGTCGTAACATGATCGTTACCGACGATGTCATCGAGGCTCCCACCTCGCTGGTCATTCCCGAGGCTGCTAATCGCGAAATCTCTGCAACGGTAGTACTGAAACGAATCCTGCAGAGCTTATGATAAGAAAAAAGAGGGCATGTCCCTTTTTTTTTGTGACTTTTTTTTGCCATTTGCGTTATTTACACTACTTTTGTAACGCAAAACAGCGAGGGGTGACTTTCGCCGGGGTGCCTCACCAGTTGGTGAGTGCTGAGAATATACCCATTAAATCTGAACCAGGTAATGCTGGCGTAGAGAGTTATGAACATTAAATTTATTAGAAAACGATGAGAAGATTGTTTTTGAGTGCTGCACTGTTAGTGGGTGCAGCAAGTTGCTGTAGTGTATCTGCCCAACAGGCAGATTCTGCAAAAGTGGAGGATTTGGCGGAAGTGACGGTAAAGTCGTTAAGAGCTACCAAGAAAACGCCAATAGCCTATACTAATCTGACAAAGGAGCAGTTAGGGGGATTGAATTATGGAATGGACGTACCTTATTTGTTAAGTCTGACGCCCAGCATTACCACTACATCGGACGCTGGTAATGGTATTGGCTACACCAGTCTGCGTGTTCGTGGTACTGACCCGTCACGTATCAATATTACGGCTAACGGTATCCCTTTGAACGATGCCGAAAGTGCTACTGTTTTCTGGGTGAACATGGGTGACTTTGCATCCAGCGTGCAGTCAATGCAGATTCAGCGTGGCGTAGGAACCAGTACAAACGGTGCGGGTGCTTTCGGCGCTACACTGAATATGCTGACGGAAAGTATCGGACCGAAACCTTATCTGGGAATTGACGTGAGTGGCGGCTCTTATGCAAGTCATAAAGAGACACTACGCTTCAGCTCTGGTATGCTGGGCGGTCATTGGGGTATCCAAGGACGTTTGTCGAACATCGGTTCGAAAGGCTATCTGGACCGCGCCTCGACCAAGTTGAACTCTTATTTCCTGCAGGCCGGATGGTATGGCAACAATGCAGTGGTGAAGTTCATGACTTGGAACGGCATAGAGGAAACATATCATGCCTGGAACTATACGTCGAAGTACGAACAGAGCCTATACGGACGTACCTACAACTCGTGCGGTGTGATGGGGTATGATGCCAATGGCAATCCTAACAGCTATTACGAGGACCAGACAGACAATTACCATCAGCAGAACTATCAGTTGATATGGAACCAGCAGATAACCCGTAACCTCAGTTCCAACGTGGGACTGCACTATACCAAGGGTAATGGCTATTATCAGCAGTACCAGAGTGCTGACACACAGATGTGGTACGGCAAGTCCTGGGCATCATTCGGACTGAGTACAGATGACAGTGTGGTAGAAGATCTTGCAGACCAGCAGAAGATGGACAATGACTTTTACGGTTTTGTGGCATCACTGAACTATAATAACAAGAAGAATCTGGATGTTATCGTTGGCGGCGGATGGAATCAGTATTTAGGTGACCAGTTCGGCCGTATCGTATGGACTAAACCTGGTGTGGTTACTACCGTAGCAGAGCCGGCAGCTTTGTTACCTGACTTTGAATACTACCGTAACCATTCCCGCAAGACTGACTTTAACTTTTATGGCAAGGCAACTTATGAGTTCGTTAGCGGACTGAATGCTTTTGTTGACCTACAGTATCGTCATGTGGGTTATAAACTGCAAGACCCTACGGTGATGTATGGTGTTAACAGGGACAAAAGCTATGTTATAGATAATCAGTATAATTTCTTTAATCCGAAATTCGGTATAAACTACGATATCAACAGTCAGCATAAGGTCTATGCTTCGTATGGCATAGGACATAAGGAACCTGTACGTAATAACTTTATGCAGCAGATTGCTAACCCCGACCGCGAAGATACAAAGGCCCGTCCCGAGAGACTGAATGACCTGGAAGTCGGTTACAAGTTCCAAAGTAAACACTTTACGGCCGGTGCCAATATCTATTGGATGGACTATAAGGACCAGCTGGTGTTGACGGGTGAGTTGAATGCCATCGGCGAGGCACTGACAAAGAATCTGGAGAACAGCTATCGCCTGGGCCTCGAGCTGGAAGCTGCATGGATGCCCGTTGAGTGGTTCCGTTGGGATGCCAATGCGACTTTCTCCAGAAACCGTGTGAAGGATATGGTGGTAACGTTGACAGACGGCACGAACATTAATCTGGGTGACCAGCCACTGGCCTTCTCGCCTAACTTTATCCTGAACAACATCCTAACCTTTAGCTATAAGGGTATGAAGGCTTCTGTACAGAGTCAGTATATCAGTGACCAGTATCTGACCAATACCGGATTCAAGGATATGGAGTGCAAGGACGAAAACGGCAATACTACCTATGAAACATTGCAGTTGAAGAATCATTTCTGTACCAATGTGGACCTTAGCTACAACTTCTCGTTGAAGAAGTTCGGTATTAAGGATATTACGGCTGGCGTGACTTTCTACAATATCTTCTCGGCTAAGTTTGATAATAACGGCTGGGCTGCTCCGCAGCTGGTCAGCGATAACGGTACTATCAAGGCTGTCAACGAGTGGGGCATCCGTGACAATGGAGCAGTGGGCTTCGCTCCTTCGGCACCATTTAACGTTATGGCACACCTGTCGGTTTTATTTTAGTTTAGAGTTTAGAGTTTAGAGTTTAGAGTAGAGTTGAGAGTGGTTATGGAGTTTCTGGCTTTACATTGGCTTGACATACTGACCACGATACTGGGCTTGATTTATATCTGGCTGGAGTATCGTGCCAGTATCTTCCTTTGGATAGTCGGAATTATCATGCCTGCTCTGGAGGTTGTTCTTTTCTTACAGCACGGACTCTATGGCGATGCTGGCATGTCGTGCTACTATACGTTGGCAGCCACGTATGGCCTTTGTGTCTGGAAGTTCAAGAAGACACGCAAGAAACATGAGCCGCTTCCGATTATCCACATGCCGCGCAGCAAGTATTTGCCTGTTTCCGTCTGTTTCTTTGCAGCTTGGGGTATTACCTATTATATATTAATAACGTGGACCAACTCGACGGTTCCTGTGCTTGATTCGTTTACCAATGCCCTTTCGTTCGTAGGACTATGGGCTTTGGCACGCAAGTTCATCGAACAATGGCTCTTCTGGATCGTTGTGGATGTGGTATGCTGTGTGCTCTACGTTCAGAAAGGTATTCCTTTCAGGGCCGGCCTCTTTGCCCTATATGTTATCATTGCCATTGCCGGATATCTGAAATGGAAGACAATGTTGAAAGTGAAAAGTAAAGAATGATGAAGATGCAATTTGATGCAGTCGTAGTGGCAAACGGTCAGTTTCCTACTCACCAGGTTCCTCTTGGCGTGTTAGAGCAGGCTTCCCATATCATTGCATGCGATGGAGCCGTATGTCATGTGCCGTATGCCGAGGCTGTCGTGGGTGATGGCGATAGCGTTCCTGCTGAGTTCCATAACCGCCTCATCCGCATTGATGAACAGGAAGACAATGACCTGACGAAAGCTACAAGATACTGCCTCCAGCAGGACTGGTACAGAATAGCCTATCTTAGTGCTACAGGTAAACGTGAAGACCATACGTTGGGTAATATCTCATTGCTGATGCGCTATTTCCGCGAGTATGGTATTCATGGCATGATGTTTACCGACTATGGCTTCTTTATGCCAGTTTACGGACATCAAACCTTCCGCTGCTTTGCCGGTCAGCAGGTGAGTATCTTTAATTTCGGTTGTACCCGCATCCAGTC
>CADAWW010000053.1 GCA_902791675.1 uncultured Bacteroidales bacterium | reverse complement strand
AAAAATTTAATTTACATAAACGATAATTCGTACTTTTTTTTCAAAAAGAATGATGATAAGTGATGAATTAGGTGCTCTAATAAGAGGGAATTTCGCTCACGAACCTACGAATGAGCAGGAATTGGCAGTCTGTAAGTGGGAAGAGTTCCTACTTGACAGAAATCCTAATACACTTTTTCTGTTGAGGGGATATGCCGGAACAGGAAAGACCTCGCTAGTGGCAGCTTTGGTGAAGACGCTACAGCAACTGAAACAGCCTGTGATGCTGATGGCCCCTACAGGAAGAGCAGCCAAAGTCTTCTCTTCTTATGCAGACACTCCAGCTTACACCATTCATAAGAAGATATACCGCCAGAAGTCCATTGTGGATATGGACAGTTTTCAGGCCAACATCAACCTGCACAAGCATACGCTCTTCATTGTGGACGAGGCTTCCATGATTTCGAACGAGGGACTTGCGGGTTCTATGTTCGGCACTGGCCGTCTGCTGGACGATCTGATGCAGTTCGTCTATTCCTGCGAAGGGTGCCGACTGATTCTTGTCGGTGACACAGCTCAGTTACCCCCTGTCGGTGAAGAAGAAAGTCCCGCACTAAGCAAATCCGTTTTGGAAGGGTATGATATGAATGTCATAGAGGTAAATCTGACCGAAGTAGTAAGACAGGAACGAGAATCCGGGATTCTGTGGAATGCCACACACATAAGACAACTGATGCAAGAGGGACTGTTCTGGGAATTCCCTCGTATGAATGTAGGCTTCCCAGATGTCTGCGTGATGCCAGGAGATGAACTGATTGAAGCAATAGAAGACAGCTATCACCAGTGCGGGACCGACCAGACCATTATCGTTACCCGCAGCAACAAGCGAGCCAATATATTTAATAATGGTATCAGGGCAAGAATTCTGGATTACGAAGAGGAACTCTCAGGCAATGATATGATAATGATTGCCAAGAATAACTATTTTTGGATAAACCCACCTAATTCCCAATCATCAACTCTCAACTCTCAACTCTCAACTTCTTTTCTGGCCAATGGCGATATAGCAGTTGTAAAGCGATTCAGGAACGAGCGCCAGCTTTACGGGTTCCGTTTCGCTGATGCCACTTTGCGTTTTCCCGACTATGATAATTTAGAGTTGGACGTGACGGTACTTTTGGATACACTGCAAAGCGAAGCTCCCGCTCTAACACGTCAGCAGCAGGAACAACTCTTTAATGCCGTGTGGGAGGACTACCCGGAGATCCGTGATAAGCGTGAGCGGATGAAGCGCCTACGCCAAGACCCCTACTACAATGCCCTACAAATAAAGTATGCCTACGCTGTAACCTGTCACAAGGCGCAGGGCGGGCAGTGGCAGCACGTGTATATCGACCAAGGTTATATTACCGAGGAGATGCTCACCCCCGATTACTTCCGCTGGCTCTACACAGCTCTAACAAGAGCCACAGAAAAAGTCTTTCTAGTAAACTGGCCAAAGGAACAAATAGGATAAAGAGTAAAGCCCCTTTCACAGGGGCTTTACTTGTATTAAGCTGTAAGAATTTCTATCAGTTTTTCAACAGCGGCATGGATGCCTTCGGCATTCTTACCGCCTGCGGTAGCGAAGTGGGGCTGACCGCCACCGCCGCCCTGGATGAGCTTGGCGGCCTCGCGGATGTTCTTGCCGATGTTTACGCCGCCGGAGACTACGCTGTCGGAGGCTGCGGCGGTGAGCAAGGGCTTACCCTCTGCAACGGAACCAATGACTACAAGGCTATTCTCTACCTCGGCACGAAGCTGGAAAGCGATATCCTTAACGAACTCGGCACCAAGAGGTGTAATAGCACTTAACACCTTAATTCCGTTTATATCCTTCTGCTTGGCAATCATGTCTTTCTTCAGGTCGGCAGCCTTTTCGCGCATCACCTCCTCAACCTGCTTCTTCAGCTCAGCATTGTCGTTGATAGCCTTGCGGATGGTACCTACCAAATCGGGTGCATTGTTGAAGAAACTACGGAGCTCTGCCAACAAATCCTGCTGTTTGTCGAGTACCTCTTCTACGGCTTTACCTGTGATAGCTTCGATACGGCGAACACCGGCAGCTATGCTGCTCTCTGAAATAATACGGACCATACCTATGCATCCTGTGCTACTGGCATGACAACCGCCACAGAACTCCACGCTAGAGCCGAACTGAACAACGCGTACCTTGTCACCGTATTTCTCACCAAAGAGGGCAATGGCACCTAGCTTCTTAGCTTCCTCGATGGGAGTGTCGCGATATTCCTGCAGGGGCAGGTTCTCACGGATGCGCTCGTTGACCAGGTGCTCTACCTCGCGGATTTGCTCGGGTGTCACCTTCTCGAAGTGCGAAAAGTCGAAGCGAAGATAGTCGGGTGTTACCAACGAACCTTTCTGCTCTACATGGTTACCCAACACCTCCTTCAAGGCCTCATCCAACAGGTGAGTACAAGAGTGGTTGGCTTCGATGGCACGACGGCGATCCACATCTACGCAAGCCATGAACTCTGCCTCGGGGTTGGTGGGGATGCGCTCCAACAAGTGAATGCTTACACCATTTTCTTTCTTGGTATCTATTACCTTGATGGTCTCTGTCTCGTTTACCAGTACGCCGGTATCGCCGACCTCACCACCCATCTCGCCATAGAAGGGGGTCTGGTCAAGGATAGCCTCGTAAACAACACCTTTCTTCTGCTTAACCTCGCGGTATTTTACGATATGGCAACTGTATTCTGTGTAGTCATAACCGACGAAGGTAGAAATCTCTCCGTTCTCGCTTTGGCTTTCAGAGACGATGTGCCAGTCACCCATCTCCACCTGGGCGGCATTACGGGCACGAGCCTTCTGCTTCTCCATCTCCACATTGAAACCAGCCTCGTCAACGGTAAGGCCGTTCTCGCGACAGATAAGTTCAGTAAGATCGAGGGGGAATCCATAGGTATCGAAAAGCGTAAAGGCCTTCTCGCCTGCAATCTCAGTCTTACCGGCTGCCTTGGTTTCCTTCATTACACCGTCAAGCAGTTTTATACCCGTCTCCAAGGTGCGCAGGAAGCTGTCCTCCTCTTCCTTCATTACCTTGGCAATCAGCTCGCACTGAGCTTCCAACTCGGGGTAGGTAGTTCCCATCTCTCGAATGAGAACGGGAAGCAGACGGTACATAAAGGCTTCTTTCTGCCCCAGGAATGTATAGGCATAACGAACGGCACGACGCAAGATTCGGCGGATAACATAACCGGCCTTTGCATTGCCTGGCAACTGTCCGTCTGCAATACTGAAGGCAATGGTACGCAGGTGGTCGGCAATTACACGCATGGCGACATCGGTCTCTTCCTTATCGCCATATTTGTAGCCGCTGAGGTCTCCGATAGCTTTAATGATGGGCTGGAAGACATCAGTATCGTAGTTGGAGTGCTTGCCCTGAATAGCACGTACAAGACGCTCGAATCCCATACCGGTATCAATAACATTCATGCTCAAGGGTTCAAGATGGCCGTCGGCCTTGCGCTCGTATTGCATGAATACGATGTTCCATATTTCAATAACCTGTGGGTCGTCCTTGTTTACCAGCTCGCGACCGGGAACTTTAGCCTTTTCTTCAGGAGTACGGCTGTCCAGGTGAATCTCGGAACAGGGACCGCATGGACCCGTATCGCCCATTTCCCAGAAGTTGTCGTGCTTGTTTCCGTTGATGATATGATCAGCGGGAACATGCTTCAGCCAGTACCCTGCAGCCTCGTCGTCGCGAACAAGGTTTTCCTCGGGAGAGCCCTCAAAGACAGTTACATAAAGATCCTTTGGATCAAGTTTGAGCACATCAACAAGGTATTCCCAAGCCATATCGATAGCACCTTCCTTGAAGTAGTCGCCAAAAGACCAGTTGCCCAACATCTCGAACATGGTGTGGTGATAGGTATCGTGACCTACTTCCTCCAAGTCGTTGTGCTTACCGCTAACACGCAGACACTTCTGACTGTCGGCACGACGGCGTGGCTCGGGGTCACGGGTACCCAGAATAATGTCCTTCCACTGGTTCATTCCAGCATTAGTAAACATCAGCGTAGGGTCGTCCTTTACAACCATTGGAGCAGAAGGAACTATCTGATGCCCTTTTGACTCAAAGAATTTCTTGAACGAGTCTCTAATTTCGTTAGCTGTCATCATGTTATTAACTATTTGTCTATTTACAATTTACAATTAACTATGTGATTATTTGGTTGTTTTACATGAGTAATTCACCAAAAATCTTGCAAATTACCTATTTTTGCAAAGAATTTGATTACAAAAGGAAGTAATATCTACAATTATGCCTTATAATCCGAATAAAGAGCTGAAGAAGTTTTATTCTATTAGCGAGGTTGCTGCAAAATTCGATGTAGCCGAGTCTCTTTTGCGTTATTGGGAAAAAGTGTTCCCCAACATTAAGCCTAAGAAGACAGAAGGTCGTGGAGTAAGAAAGTACACGGCAGAGGATATTGCAGAAATTCAACTTGTTTACAACTTGCTGAAAGTTAGGGGCATGAAGATAGATGCCGCCAAGCAAGTGCTGGCCAAGAATCACGAGGGTGCCAATAATACAGCCGAAATGTTGGGTTACCTGCAATCAGTACGTGAAGAACTGATAGAAATCAGCAATGAACTGAAGAATTTGTAATCAGAAGCGTTTAACGTCCTTTATTTCCTTTATTTTCTTAAGATTCTTACATATAGAGCGGATGTCGTTGACATCATGGACACCCAGCTGAATCTCTGCTTGGAAGATACCGTCTGTTGAGCTGATAACCAGATTGTGGATGTTCACATTCAACTGCTGAGATAACACTCCCGTTATCTGGTGCAGCACACCAATATGGTCTATACCATCTATATGAAGTGTGGCAGGGAAGGAAATCTGTTTGTGTGTATCCCATATGGCAGCAAGGATGTGGTTGCCGTCGCTAGCCTTTAGTTTGGAAGCTATTTCGCACTGGCGCTTATGGATAGTAATACTGCTTACCCCATCAAAATAGCCTAACACATCGTCCCCAGGAATAGGATGACACGTCTGGCATATTGCATAACGGCCCATTGTCTCCTCGTTCAGTATCAAAGGCTGCTGCTTATCTATCTTCAGCGGAGCGACATTAATTTCCGAATCAGCTGCGCTCTTATTGTTTTCATGCTTTTTAAAGAATGGTATATAACGTCCCCATCCTTTCTTATTTGGTGTCTTGTCCAAGACTGTAGCCTCATCATTATCACCCAGGTTGATACGTTTTTCGCCTACGGCAATCAGGAGTTCTTCTCTTGTCTGCAGGTTGTGCAGTCGGCAGAGCTTGTCTATATTGATACTGTTGGGCTCTTTATCTATCTTCTGGAAGAAGGCATTCAAGAGTTCCTCGCCCTCTTTCATTCTCTCTCTGTCCTCGCGACGCAACAGAGCCTGGATTTTCCCCTTTGCTTTGGCAGTGGTGGCAAACTGCATCCATTCGCGTTCCACCTTCTGGCTCTTGGAAGTAAGAATCTCCACTTGGTCACCGCTTTGCAGAACATGACTGATAGGCACAAGATGATGATTGACCTTAGCGCCTATACAATGCGTACCCAGGAAAGTATGTATATTGAAAGCAAAGTCAAGTACTGTGCAGTTAGCAGGCATCGTCTTGAACTCACCCTTTGGGGTAACAACGAATATTTCACTGGCAAAGAGATTCAGCTTTATGGTATCCAGGAAATCAATGGCATTAGGCTGAGGATCGTCAAGGATCTCCTTGATGGTGAGCAGCCATTTGTCCAGTTCGTTCTCGCTGTCCTCGCTTGTCTTGCTTCCCTCCTTATATTTCCAATGTGCGGCAAACCCCTGTTCTGCCTTATCATCCATACGACGGCTGCGAATTTGCACCTCCACCCATTTCCCGTTTTTACCCATAAGAGTTGTATGGAGTGCCTGGTAGCCGTTTGCTTTGGGGTGTGACAACCAGTCACGCATACGTTCTGGGTGAGGCTTATAGATACTACTGCAGATGGCATAGATTTGGAAGCATTCTGCTATCTCCTTGCTGATATCGTCGCAATCGAAGATGATGCGGACAGCCAGAATATCGTATATTTCCTCAAAGGTAACGTGCTTGTTCTGCATCTTGCTCCAGATACTGTAGGGAGCTTTGATACGAGCCTTTATCTCGTACTTGATGCCAGCTTTATCGAACTCCTCTCTAAGAGGAGCGGTAAATTGGTCAAAAATGGTGGTAAGGTGTTCTTTCATACCGGCCAATTTTGCTTTGAGAGCACGATATTCCTCGGGGTGTTCATAGCTGAAACTCAGGTCCTCCAGTTCCTCCTTTACTTTGTTAAGGCCTAGCCTGTTAGCTAAAGGAGCATATATGTAGAGCGTCTCGCCAGCAATCTTATACTGCTTGTTGGGTAACTGGCTTCCTAATGTTCGCATATTGTGCAGCCGGTCGGAGATCTTAATGAGGATTACGCGGACATCGTCGCTCATAGTCAGCAGCAACTTCTTAAAAGACTCTGCCTGAGCCGACGCTTTATCACCGAAAATACCGCCGGAAATCTTGGTCAATCCATCCACAATCTGGGCAATCTTCTCGCCAAAGATATTGGCAATATCCTCAGTCGTGTAGTCTGTATCTTCAACCACATCATGCAGGAGGGCAGCACAGATACTGGTGCTACCAAGTCCTATTTCCTCGCAAGCTATTTGGGCAACGGCAATGGGGTGCATAATGTAAGGCTCGCCAGAAAGACGACGGACGCCCTTGTGCGCCTCTTTGGCAAAATTGTAAGCCTTGTCGATTATCTCGACATGCTTACGATGCTTGGAATTAAGATACGTCTCGACAAGATGCTGATAAGCCTCGCTTACCATCCTCTCGTCTTCCAATTCCTTGTTGGTCACATCTTCCATATCCAAATCCTTTTTTACATTATATATATATGTTGCTCCTAGTTCAGTTTCAACTTCTGGCCAGCCTTGATATTCGTTCCCGAAAGACCGTTGGCGCGTTGTAAAGCTTTAACGGTAGTGTGGTTACGCTTGGCAATAGCTCCCAGGGTGTCGCCCTGTTTTACGGTAATGAGACCAGATGAAGCTCTACCGCGGCTGCCTCTCTTATTACGTGATTTCCGTGACCCATTATCATTGTCATCAAAGACGATCTCTCTAACTGAGGTATTAGCTGGCATAACATAAATAGAATCTCCTGCATCAATAAACGCATTGATCTTGTCGGAAGGCATACGCAGGATACAGTCGTGCGAATCTCCTGGGATAAGTGTAGTGCGGTATTGCGGATTCAGAGCGCGAAGTTCCTCTATGCTTATGTCGCACGTAGCAGCAATCTGCTCCATTCTTACATTCTTCTTCAGTCGAAGTGTGTCCGTTGCCTGTGGCAATGATGTGCCGACGGGACAGATATTGTGGTCGCAGTAATAATTCATCACATAATTGGCAGCTATGAAGGCAGGCACATAGCCTCTAGTCTCGGCTGGCAGATACTGGTAAACACCCCAGAAATCTTTCTTTCCTCCAGAGCGCCGGATAGCTTTGCTTACGTTACCCGGTCCGCAGTTGTAGGCAGCTATGGCCAAGGACCAGTCACCGAAGATATCGTAAAGATCCTTCAGCATGTGTGCTGCTGCATAACTTGCCTTGATGGGGTCCTTGCGCTCATCTATCAGACTGGTAACCTCCAGACCGTACATCTTGGCCGTACCTATCATAAACTGCCAGAGTCCCACAGCTCCAGCTCGACTGCGGGCATTGGGCTGCAGGGCACTCTCTATGATGGGGAGATTACGCAGTTCCAAAGGAACCTGATAACTCTCGAGTGCTTCTTCAAAGATAGGGTTATAGAAGTTGCAGGATCCCAACATAATACTTACCGAGGGGCGCAAACGCTCGCAGTAGCGGTCAATGTACTTGCGAACAATCTCGTTGTAAGGCATTTCTATCACATTGGGAAGACGACTGAGTCGCTGAATGTAAGTCTCGTCGTCAAACTCAGGATTCACTCCTGTTGACAGACAATTCTCTACATTGGTCAGATAGTTCCTCGTCATCCAGTCGTTCAGAAGACTATCCAACTCGTACATTTGCAAACCTTCAGGCAACAAAGATTCGTCCGTATCGTTGGTATCTGTGTATTCCTGGGCATGAGCACCGGAAAGCAGCAGAAACATACAACCTAATATATAAAATCTTCTCTTCATAATCTTGTTTAACTAAGCTAATAGGATAGTGTGAATTTTACTCCAGGGACCACTTCGCGCCCTAATGTCTTGGCCGATGTCGTCTGTATAATGGTCGGTTCCAGATGTAGACTCAAGTCATCACTGATGTCAAATGTCGACAGTTCGGCATCCACATAAGCATCAATCACAGCCAGCAGATAGACACCGGCAAAGGCAAAGATACTAAGGTCGCGATTCCTTCTGAAAAAATTCTTCTTGTTCTTGAATATATTTTTGAAGCGTTCCTCCCTTCCCGAGATATCGTAGCCTATAGGCAACATCTTCTCATAACTCTTGGTGCTAGGGTCCGAATCCATAATGTCGAGGTACGCCTGGGAATAGTCGTGAAGCATCTGTGTGTTCCATGTCAGCGCATAGACGCATCCCAGAAAACCTCCGTATATGATGGGTAGCTTCCAGTATTTGTGGTTATAGATTTGTCCGCCTCCAGGAAAAACCAGTCCCAGCCACATGGCACGGATGGGGTCTGGAACGAAGCGCTCCCTGTTCAGGGACGATTCTATGGATGCCTGAAGCAGGCTGTCAGAAACAGACACTATTCGTGCAGAATCTGCCAACACCAGATGGTCGGCAGAGTCGGGGAGAGCTACCTCCCGCTCTTGCGCCCAAAGGACGTTTGCTCCGCCACACCATGCTGCGAGGCTAAGCAGGAGTATTCTCATGCCGTATAATGGTTTCTGTATGTTCAACTTCTCAGTTTATCAATAATGGCAATGATACGTTCCAATTCTTCTTCGTTGGCAAAGGGAATGGTAATCTTTCCTTTTCCTGTCTCTGCACAGGTAAGCTGGACTTTTGTCTGGAAAAATTTGCTCAGACTGGTACGCAGAGCACCGTACTCGCTACTCAGATTCGACCCTTTCTGACGGATGCGCTTTCCTTCCGTACTCTTTACGCTTCCGCCCAGACTCAATTCCTTCACCATTTCCTCTATCCTGCGAACGCTTATTTTATCCTTCTTAAACTCATTAAAAACCTCCAACTGTGCCTTGGGGTCGTTCAGCGCCAACAGAGCACGAGCGTGCCCCATATCTATCGTCTTGTTCTTGAGGGCCATTTGAATCGGAGCAGGCAACTTCAGCAAACGCAGATAGTTCGCCACGGTGGCACGGTTCTTGCCCACTTTGTCGCTCAGCTGTTCCTGCGTCAGATTGTACTGTTCTATCAGGTGTTGATAGGCTAATGCTATTTCCAGTGCTGTCAAGTCCTGGCGTTGGATATTCTCTACCAGCGCCATCTCCATCATATTCTCGTCGTCTACGGTTCTGATATAGGCGGGAATATGGGTAAGTCCTGCACGCTGACTGGCTCTCCAACGTCTTTCACCAGCAATGATAGTATAGGTGTCGTCGCCCATATCACGCAGGGTGATAGGCTGGATGATACCTATCTGCCGAATGCTGTTAGCCAGTTCCTGCAGGCTGTCGTCATCAAAGTCTCGTCTGGGCTGATTGGGATTGGGATGAATCTTCTCGACGCTCACCTCACAAATGTTAGAAGAGCCTGCCGTCTGCACATCTTCTGTATTCAACAAAGCATCAAGACCTCTTCCCAAGGCCTGACCCTGATATTTCTTACGTATTGCCATCTCTCAAATTATTTGACCATTTAACCATTTACCATTTGGCATTGTTTCTCAAACCTCATAACAACCTCAAACCGAATTTTTCTCAATAATCTCCTCTGCCAGCTTCAGATGAACTTTTGCACCAATAGCATCTGCATCATATAAAATGGCGGGCATACCATGACTGGGAGCCTCGCTCAACTTTACGTTGCGGGGAATAACTGTCTTGAAAACAAGTTCACGGAAATGGCGTTTAACCTCCTCGTATATCTGGTTAGCAAGACGTAGTCGGCTGTCATACATCGTCAATAGGAAGCCTTCAATCTCGAGAGCTGGATTCATCCTCGACTTAACAATCTTTATCGTGTTCAGCAATTTGCTGATACCCTCCAATGCAAAATATTCGCATTGAACAGGGATAATAACACTGTGGGCGGCAGTCAGCGCATTAACAGTGATGAGGCCTAAACTGGGACTACAATCAATAAGCAGATAATCGTACTCATCGACGATGGGAGCCAATAGTTTTTTCATTACCTGCTCCTGATGTTTAACATTCAGCAACTCGATTTCAGCACCCACCAAATTAATGTGCGAGGGGATAATATCCAGTCCGTTGATATCTGTCGTGTAAACGACCTCCCTGATATCCATCTCACCCAACAGGGCATTATAGATAGACCCGTCTATTTTGTTCACATCTACTCCTAAGCCACTGGAGGCATTGGCCTGTGGATCTGCATCTATTAGCAAAACTTTTTTCTCCAAGGCTGCCAAAGAAGCTGCCAAGTTCATGCTGGTAGTTGTTTTTCCCACACCACCTTTCTGGTTTGCTATAGCAATGATTTTGCTCATTTCTTTCTGTTTTCGTTTCTAAATTAAGTGCGAAGATATGATTTTCTTTTGGAATATGGGGCAGAATTGTCACATTTTTATTACTTTTGCATAGCAAATGAACTGAAGATATGCAAAAACAGCCCTTGATATTAATAACGAATGACGACGGATTGAACGCGCAGGGTATTTCTGTACTGACTAAATGTATGCAGAATTTAGGGCAGGTTATTGTCGTTGCACCAAATGGTGCACGTTCCGGCTCAGCATGTTCTATAACTCCTATCATTCCAGTAAAACTAAAGTTGGAAAAAGAGGAGGAAAATCTATTGGCCTATTCCTGTAGTGGAACACCCGTTGACTGTGTAAAACTGGCTTACGAGAAAGTCGTTCCGCGTCGTCCCGACCTGATTGTATCTGGCATTAATCATGGTGACAATGCCAGCATCAGCTTGCACTATAGCGGCACTATCGGAGGTGTTTTGGAAGGGTGTATGAAAGGAATTCCCTCCATTGGATTCAGCCTGCGTACTCGTAAGCAGGAATGTGATTTCCAACCATATCTTAAAGCGGTAGAAGACATTGCCACCTATGTTCTGAAAAACGGACTTCCACAAGATGTTTGCCTGAACGTGAATTTCCCTGAAGTTCCCATCTTGAAAGGGATCTCTGTATGTAGGATGGCAAGGGGCATTTGGCAATCAGAGTGGAAAGATACTGATGTACCAGGCACCTACAAGTTAACAGGCAATTTCACTAATTTGGAACCCGAGGCAGAGGATACCGACTATTGGGCTTTGGACCATGATATGGCTGCCATCACCCCCTTGATGCTGGATATGACATATTACCCTTTTCTTGATTCGCAGAAATCTTTACAGAGATGAAGTATTACCTTATAGCAGGAGAAGCCAGTGGCGACCTTCATGGCAGCCATCTGATGGCAGCATTGAAAAAAGAGGATGCACAGGCCCAGTTCCGTTTCTTCGGAGGAGAACAGATGCAGGCGCAAGGTGGCACCTTGGTCAGCCATTATAAGAACCTTGCTTATATGGGCTTCATAGACGTGGCTTTGCACTTGCGTACAATTCTAAAGGGTATGAAGCGTTGCAAGGAGGACATCGTTGCATGGAACCCCGATGTGGTGATTCTTGTGGATTACCCTGGCTTCAACCTGAAGATTGCCCGCTTCCTGCACGATAATACCCGAATTCCTGCATTCTATTACATCTCACCCAAGATATGGGCTTGGAAAGAAGGGCGCATCAAGGATATCCGCAGGAATGTGAGCCAGATGTTCAGCATACTTCCCTTCGAGGTGGATTTTTACGAAAAGAAACACCACTACCCTATTCATTATGTTGGCAATCCAACGGTAGATGAAGTGGATGCTTTTCTAAAAGCCAATCCCGCGGATGCCGAAGGATTCAGACGTGCTGCCGACTTGGACAACAGGCCCATCATTGCCCTCCTTGCAGGGAGCCGGAAGCAAGAAATCCGTAACAATCTGCCTCGTATGGTAAAAGCAGCATCTTCTGCAGGCTACGAATACCAGATGGTTCTGGCTGCGGCACCCGGCATCAGTGACGATTACTATGCCCAATATCTGAAAGGTGCACATGTTAAAGTATTGCATAACCAGACCTATCCTATCCTCCGTTATGCAACGGCAGCCCTTGTGACGAGCGGAACCGCCACATTAGAAACGGCTCTCTTCCGTGTTCCCCAGGTGGTTTGCTACTATATGAAAACAGGGCGTTTTGCCTCCCTGATTCGTAAGTTCATGTTAAAGATTCCTTATATCTCGTTAGTAAATCTGGTGGCTGACCAAGAAGTAGTGCCCGAATTGGTTGCCCACGAGATGACGGTGAAGAATACACGCAAGTTTCTCTTGTCCATTCTGCCCGGCGGGGAAGCACGCGACAAACAACTGGCAGGTTACGACTTGATGGCACAACGTCTGGGCGATCCGGGAGCAGCGAAACGTGCAGCTCGGGAGATGTGCAAAGTTCTTTTTGATAAAAAAAATGAAAATGTTCAATGTTCAATGTTCAATGTTCAATAGTTTTTTATACCTTTGCAGCACAAAACTAACAAACGAACAAAATAACTTAAAACAAAACAATTATGAATAATTTTTTACGCCTATTCTTTGTCGCCGTGTTGGGCTTGGTTTGCAACTCAGTTTTTGCCGACGACAAAACCGATGAACTGACATGGGAAGGCTTAGGACTGGGTGGTTCCAACTCAAGCTATGCTCCATTCGCAGACATTACCTTTAATTCTTCTGCCGTTTATGCAGGCACGGCTTCTTCTGGTACCGGAAAGTACATTCAATTGCGTTCCAACAAGAATGATGCAGGAATCGTTACAACTACATCTGGTGGCAAACTAAAGTCCGTTACCATTACTTTTAACGAGCAGACAACAGACCGTGCCATTGATATTTATGGTAAGAACGAGCCTTACGAGGTTGGTCCTGATATGTATGATGCTAACAAGAAGGGCGAGCTGATTGGGTCTATTGCTGCCAATGGCGAGTCCTTTACACTCATTCCTGATGTTAGTTACAAGTACGTTGGAATGGTGGCACATAATGGCGCTATCTACATTGATAAGATTACCGTTGTTTGGGAAGAAGCTCAGGGCGAAACCAAGATTGTTACTTCCGTCGGGCTTACTGGCGACTATCTGACAAGGTTCACTCCTGGTAAGGATGGTGATGAGACCAATCTGCCCAGTACCATCGTTACAGCAGGTGAAACAGCAGTAGAAGGTGCTGAGGTTAAGTGGAGCCTGAAGATGGGTGATAACTGGATAATGGGCGAAGAGGAACCCAGCATTGGCGATGGCAAGATTTACATCCCCAACCATAGCTGTGGCGACCTGACCATCACCGCTAAGTACGAAGGCAATGACCAGTACGAGGGCAGCAGCAAGAGCTACACCATGAAGGTTTACAAGGGGTACTTGAGAATTCAGTCTATCCTGGAGGACTTCCCCGAGGTGGGCGGCGATTCCTGGAAGGAAAAAGAAGCTGAATGGAATAAGGGTTATCTGACATCTTACTGGCAGGTGGATGATCAATATGCTCCCAAAACCGCTATTGTTACCTACGCTAACGGTTCTTACACTTATATTAAGGATGACTATGGCAGCCTCCTTCTCTACGGTAGTGGTTTGGAATTTAAGCAGGGTGACGAAGTAATTTTAGAAGTTTCCACTAGTATTCCTCCCCAATATATGGGTGTTTATGGTACCCTGAAGACCTACAATGGTCTGCTGGAGTTGGCCGTAAATAAGGATGAAGTGGAGTTCTCGGTAGTTTCGAGCGACAACCCCGTTGAGCCTAAGACCATCACGGTGGCTGAGCTGAACCAAAGCAATATGAACGAGTATTTGAGGATTGAGAATGCCGAGTTCGTGGAGGCTAACGGCAAGAACCTGACCTTTAAGGTGGGCGACGAGACGTTAGCTGTTTACAATCAGTGGAACATTAAAATCGATGATGAAGAAAATGGTCTGAAGACTGGTACTAAGTATACTCTTACTGGTATGGGTTGTATTTATTTTAAGAACGAGACCCTTACCAACCAGTTGTACCTCACCAACTTTGAGGAGGCTGTAGATGAAGTTGCCATCAAGGATGTTAAACTGACCTTCAGCATGAATGACCAAGAACTCACACAGAGCCTTCCTGCTTCCGACTGGCAGAATATGGTTGTTGACGAGAACATAAAATCCCTTAAGATTAAGAGAGTGACAGTGGAAACCAGCAAGTCCATGAAGTCTGTAGGACTCGTTGCTGGCATGTTTATGGGAGGAGAACCTGTTGTGCTGTCCGATGACGCCGCAATCGACTTTGTGAATATTGGCAATGGAGTCTGGATGATTGATTTGGGTGAAGGAGTGGAAATTATACAACCCGATGACATTGATGGCTCAGCCGCTGGCTTGACATTAAACTTTGTGTTCTATCTTTGCGCTAAGGATGAGGCAGGTAACACCATCTATTACAACAACGGCGGTGAGAACTATATGGTTACCATCACACCACGTGAAGACCCCAACGCTATAGAAGACGTGAAGGCTGAGAGCCGCAAATCCGGCACATATAACCTGTCCGGTCAGCCCGTTACCAGAACCTATAGGGGCGTTACTATTCAGAATGCACGAAAGGTATTTCGTAAATGAGAATTGAGGCAACTTTGCTGCATTTGAGATTTGATAATTATAATTGAAAAGTCTGATAAAGCCGTACCCCCAAACAGAGTGCGGCTTTTTACCAGAATAACCGATGAGAAAAATTATCCTTCCCTTTTTCCTTGCTGCATCATTAAGTTGTGCGGCTCAGCAGTATGATGATATCATTCAACATTGGTGCGACTCAGTACGTGATGCCACAAAACAGATTGCCCAGGACAGCATCATCTATCAGGGCGAGTTGAACATGCCCCTTTTCTGGACCGTCTATGGTGGAGAGCCTTCCGATGGACGCAGCCTATGGATATCTCTCCATGGCGGCGGTGGAGTTCCTGCCGAGATAAACGACGGACAGTGGCGTAACCAGATGTATCTCTACCGTCCCGAAGAGGGTGTTTATGTTGCACCCCGTGCACCTTGGAATGCTTGGGATATGTGGTGCCAGGAACCCATCGACAGCATGTATCTGCAAATTATCCACATGATGATTGCGCATTACAATGTCAATCCCGATAAAGTCTATATCCTCGGCTATTCGGCTGGAGGCGACGGCGTATGGCGTATGGCACCTCGTATGGCCGACCATTGGGCGGCCTCGTCTATGATGGCAGGACATCCGGGTGATGTCAGTCTGGTCAATCTGCGCAACCTGCCCTTTATGATTTGGATGGGCGCCAAGGATGCGGCTTATGATCGCAACCGTCTGGCTGCAGTCCGAGGGGCTGAGATGGACTCTCTGCAGGCTCAAGACCCAGAGGGATATATTCACGAGACACATATCCTGGCCGACAAAGCCCATTGGATGGATCGCGAAGACCGTGCCGCCTTACCCTGGATGGCAAAGTATCGTCGTAATCCCTGGCCCAAGCATCTTGTATGGCAACAGGAAGCGGTGCTAAAGCCGCATTTCTATTGGGTGAGTGTTCCTCATCACGAAATGGAAAGGGGTAAGCGCGTGGAGATTACCATAAAGAATAATGTTATCAATATCCTTCGCTGTGACTACTCATGCCTTACACTTCGTCTTTCCCCAGAGTTACTTTCGATTGAGAGAAAGATAAAGGTTGTACATCAAGGGAAGACGCTCTTCAAAGGCCGTATTAAACCCTCTTCCGAAACTTTCCGCCGCACTCTCCATCAGATGCAGGACCCCCGTATGGCATCTCCGGTGGAGTTGACAGTAACGATGTAATAAAAAATCCCGTGCTTATTTCCATAGTACGGGATTTTTTTGTACCTTCGCACCGAAAATATCCTAAAAACCAACCGATAATGAAATTTAAGACTGTTTTTCTTGTCTTTTTTATTGCGCTTTCTGCCTCTGCGCAGACAGCAAAGATGGTAAGGCCCCGCGCCATACAAGCAACACAGACCAATTATGTGAACAACCGGGCTCCGCTACCCGCCAATCCGTTCCTGAAACTTCCCGTTAATGCTATCACCCCACGCGGTTGGGTGGGCGAGTTGCTGCAACGCCAGAAGAACGGTCTCTCAGGCAATCTGGGCGAAATCAGCGACTGGCTGGATAAGAAGGGTAATGCCTGGCTTGAGAATGGCGGCTCGCACGGATGGGAGGAGGTTCCCTACTGGCTACGCGGTTATAGCAACCTGGCATATATCTTAGGCGATAAGGCCATGCTGGACGAAACAAAATTCTGGGTAGAGGCTATCATCCGTAGTGCTCAGCCCGACGGATACTTCGGTCCGGTAAACGAGACTAAGGACGGACGCCGTGAACTTTGGGCTAACATGCTTGCCCTGCAGATTCTGCAAGATTATTACGACTATAGCGGAGACGAGCGAGTGCTCAGCGTGATGAAGGGTATTGGGAGAACAGCCGAGGCGGCGACAACCTGCTGTCCGTAATCTGGCTCTACAACCGTACGGGCGAGAGCTGGTTACTGCAGCTCTGTCATAAGATTCACCAATGTACCGCCAACTGGATGCAGGAGAGCAGTCTGCCTAACTGGCACAATGTGAATGTTGCCGAGTGCTTTCGCGAACCCGCCGAATACTTCCTGGTTAGCAAAGACCCTGCAGCCTTACACGCAACCTATAATAACTACAGTCTGATACGCCGTATCTACGGTCAGGTTCCCGGAGGTATGTTCGGAAGCGACGAGAACTGCCGACACGGATACATCGATCCCCGTCAGGGAACAGAGACCTGCGGCTTTGTCGAGCAGATGCTCTCAGACGAAATCCTGATGGCGCAGACAGGCGACCTGCTGTGGATGGAGAACCTGGAGGATGTGGCCTTCAACAGCTATCCTGCCAGCATGACAGAAGACCTGCGTGCCCTTCGTTATCTGACCTGCCCCAATCAGGTGCAGGCCGACTCGAACAACCACAATCCGGGTGTGGACAACAGCGGTCCTTTCTTCTGCATGAACCCCTTCAGCAGTCGTTGCTGTCAGCATAACCATTCTATGGGTTGGCCCTATTACAGTCAGAACCTGATGCTGGCAAGTGCCGACGGCGGAGCAGCCTGCCTGATCTATGCCGACTGCAAGGCTACACTGAAAGTCGCCGACGGTCAGACCGTAACCATCGATGAGCAGACGCACTATCCCTTCAGCGAGGATATTCTGCTTACCATCGGCGGACTGAAGAAAAACCAGACGGTCAACTTCCCCCTCTACTTACGCATTCCCACTTGGACAAAAGGTGCCCATGTTACCGTGAACGGAAAGACGATTGACTGTCAGGTACACAGCGGCCTGCTGCAGATTCAGAACGAGTGGAAGAACGGCGACGAGGTGAAACTCTATCTGCCTATGCGCCTTACCAAGCGTGTATGGGCGCTGAACAAGAATAGCGTGAGCATCAACTACGGTCCTATCACCATGAGCCTTCTGATTAAGGAGCGCTACGAGAAGAAGGACAGCCGTGAGACTGCCATCGGTGACTCGCATTGGCAGGAAGGTGCCGATGCCAGCAAATGGCCGACCTTTGAGATTTATGCCGACAGTCCTTGGAACTATGCTTTGGTGGAGAACTTGCACAGCATGAAGGTGGAAAAGCGCCCTTGGCCCGAGAACAACTATCCCTTCAACCACGAGAATACACCTATCCGCATCAAGGCTCGCGGTGCCTGTGTCGAGGGTTGGGGACAGGATGCTACCGGCCTCTGTCAGATTCTCCCTGACGCCCGAGCCCGTCGCGGCAAGGTGGAAGAAATAACACTCATCCCTATGGGAGCTGCCAGGCTCCGCATCTCGGCCTTCCCACCGATGAGATAAAGCCCCTCTCGCCAGAATGGAGGGAGTAATTTTGAATTTTGAATTTTGAATTATAAATTATAAATTAAATAACACCCCAATGAGAAAGAAAATCTTATCCGCATTCTTGTTTGTTGCAACAATTGCTTGCGCACAGACAGCAGAGTTTTTTAAGCCCTATGCCAGCACAGACTTGCGTCTGCCCTCTGTGCCCTTGGTAGTAAATGACCCCTACTTCTCTATCTGGTCACCCTATGATAAGTTGACCGATGGAACGACCCGTCACTGGACCAACGACGAGAAGCCCATCCTGGGTCTTCTGCGTGTTGACGGAACAGCTTACCGCTTTATGGGTGACCAGCAGAATTATATTCTCTCCTCCATTGCTCCCATGTCTGACGAAGAGCGCTGGGAAGGGAAGGTTTCCTATCAGAAGCCTGCCGATGGTTGGCAGAAGGAGAACTTCAACGATGCCAATTGGAGTACTGAGAAGGCTGCCTGGGGAACAGAAGGCGAGAACATCAGCAACCGTCGCTTTGGCCGTCAGGGTTCGGATATCTATATCCGCAGAGAGGTGGAACTGACAGCCCAGCAGCTGCAGGAAGACCTGTATGTGAAGTATTCGCACGATGATGTGTTTGAACTCTACATCAATGGCACCAAGGTGGCCGACACAGGCGAGACCTGGGTGAACGGCGTTGTGCTGCATCTCGAGAGTGACCTGAAGAACCTTCTTCATGCCGGCAAGAACATCATCTCTGCCCACTGCCACAATACCACAGGCGGTGCATACGTTGACTTCGGTCTGTTTAAGAACATCAAGCCCAAGGGTGCCAACATTCAGGTGGCTGAGCAGAAGAGTGTAGATGTATTGGCAACCAATACCTATTATACCTTTGCCTGCGGTCCTGTTGAACTGGACGTTGTCTTCACCGCTCCTATGCTCATTGATGACTACGACCTGATCTCTATGCCCGTCAACTACATCTCTTACCAAGTTCGTGCTACCGATGGACGCAAGCACGATGTACAGATGTACATCAGCGCTAATCCTTTGCAGGCTGTGAACAAGGATACACAACCCACCATTACAACGATGGGCAACGAGAAGGGTGTGCAGTATGTACGTACCGGCACCATTGAACAGCCCATTCTGGCCAAGTCGGGTGACGGTATATGCATCGACTGGGGTTACTTCTACATTCCTGCCATCAACGGGCGTGTGATGATGGGTGATGCTTCAGAGATTCAGAACAACTTTGTGGAGACAGGCCGGACCTTCCGTCAGGGTCAGCGTGGTCAGGGTGGCCAGCGTCCTCAGATGGGTCAGCGCGGTGGCTTTGGTCAGTGGAACCGTGGCATCATTGCCCGCAAGCCTGCCGACATGCCTGTTTTGGCTTATACCCACGACTTTGGTTCTGTAGAGACTGCCAGCAGCTTCATGATGATGGGTTATGATGAAATCGAGGACATCGAGTACTTCTACAACCGTTATAAGGGCTACTGGGCTCATGGTGGCAGTGTGACCATCTTTGATGCCTTCAAGAATATGCAGAACGGTTATGCCAGCATCATGCAGCGCTGCCGTGCTTTCGATAAGATGATTTATGATGATGGCTTCAAGTCAGGCGGCAAGGAGTATGCCGAGATTCTCTCCGGTTCTTACCGTCATGTGATGGCTGCTCACAAGCTCTTCCAGGATAAGGACGGCAACCTCTTGTGGTTCTCGAAGGAGAATAACTCTAACGGCTGTGTGAACACCGTTGACCTGACTTATCCCGAGGCTCCCCTGGTACTCTGCTACAACCCCAACCTGCAGAAGGCTATGATGACCTCTATCTTCGACTACAGCAAGAGCGGCCGTTGGACCAAGCCCTTTGCCGCTCACGACCTGGGCCAGTATCCTTTGGCTAACAAGCAAGTATATGGTGGCGATATGCCCCTCGAGGAGTCCGGTAACATGCTTACCTTGGCTGCCGAAATCTGCAAGCTCGACGGCAATACGGCTTACGTAGAGCCTTACTGGGATATGATGACCATCTGGGTTGACTACCTGGTAGAGAACGGTCTGCATCCCGCCAATCAGCTCTGTACCGATGACTTCGCCGGCCATTGGGCAGGCAACTGTAACTTGGCACTGAAGGCCATCATGGGTATTGCCGGTTATGCCGAGATGGCCAAGATGAGAGGACAGGAGGATGTTTACCAGAAGTACAATGCCAAGGCTAAGGAGATGGCTGCCGCCTGGGAGAAGGAAACCAAGGTGGGCGACCACTACGAGTTGGCATACGGAGCCGGAAAGGATACATGGAGCCAGAAATATAATATGGTATGGGACAAACTGTGGAATACAGGTGTCATCCCCAACGATGCCATGCAGACAGAAATCAAATACTACCTGACCAAGCAGAACAAGTACGGTCTGCCGCTTGATTGCCGCAAGGACTATACCAAGAGCGACTGGATTATGTGGACCGCTGCAATGGCTCCAGATACGGAAACCTTTAAGAAGTTCGTCAGCCCTGTTTACAAGTATATCAACGAGACCGAGAGCCGTGTGCCCATCTCTGACTGGAGCGACACCAAGACCGGTCGTATGACAGGCTTCAAGGCCCGCTCCGTAATCGGCGGCTATTGGTTCCGCGTTCTTATGGATAAAGTAAATCCCGCTCCTGAGGCTCCAGCCAAGGCCAAGAAAATAAAGAAATAAGGACACCCTACCCCTATAACACAGATTCCCTCTTTAGAATAAAGGAAGAGGGAATCTTCTTTTGAAAACCGATACCCATATTCAGAACTAATACATTATTATTTATGTCCTTGAAGCATAAATGGCTGTTGCCATTGTTTCTTGCCATCACTACATCCAAGGCTGCCGAACAGGTTACAGAGTACATCCTGGACACCGTGGATAGCGGAGAGGGTTCTTGGCCCTGCCTCTTCTACGAGCTGAACTATAATTCGGATATCACTTTGGCTGAAAAGGCCAAGTGGTACGCCCTTGATGAGGATGAGAGCTATTGGCGCGAAGGCGTTGGTCCTTTTAGCATTGACGGAAACAAGTTCCTCGTTACCCAATGGCAGAGTACTGTTCACCCCATCCTCATTCGTCGTCACTTCACGCTAACGGAAGAGGATTTGGCAAAGATACAGATCGGTGCTGTAACATTAACATATAGCTACGACGAGAACCCGAAGTTCTGGCTGAACGGGAAACAAATTGTTTCTGCCACGGGTTGGAACGACAACAACTATGCCACCCTCCCTTTTAACAGCACCCGAAAGAAATACTTCGTCGAAGGTGACAATGTGTTGTGCGTCTCGTTGCAGCAAGGAGCTGGTGGCGGACACATCGACTACGGCCTGAGTGTCAGGTACAACCCCATGCACGACGGCATCTCAGCGCAGGACTCAGACTTGGAAGATGATACAGAAACCTATAACCTGATAGGCCAACGGATATCTCATCCTACCGGTTATCGGGGCATTATCGTCACTAAAGGGAAAAAGATTTTCAAGAATAATTGATACCGTTTTTAACCTATGAATAAAATCCAGACAACATTATTAACTCTTCTGCTAACGATTCCTTTTGCCGGCATCAGGGCAGACGAAACCATTACCATTGTTGGCAGCCCCAATCGCGAGGCAACGAATGCCAACTATACCAACTTCCGCGCACCCCTACAACAGGCTCCGTTATTGAAGCTGCCCGTTGGAAAAGTACAGCCAAAGGGATGGCTCAGGAAATACTTGGAGCTGCAACGCGACGGACTAAACGGACAGTTGGGCACCGTAAGTGCCTGGCTTGATAAGAACAACAACCAGTGGTTCTCTAACCAAGGCGATCACGGATGGGAAGAAGTACCCTATTGGTTAAGAGGCTACTGCAGCCTGGCTTATATCCTGGACGATGGAGCCATGAAGAAAGAGGTAGAGGTGTGGATTCGTGCAGTCCTGAACAACCAAGCCTCCAACGGGCGCCTTGGTCCTGACGGATATGATGGAAACAGTCCGGATATCTGGGCCAAGATGCCGATGCTGTGGGCATTGCAGACCTATTACGAGGCCACCAATACCCAACGTGTGCTGACGGCTATGAACCGCTATTTCAAGTGGGAAATGACTATCAAGGATGACATATTCCTGAAGGGCCTTTGGCAGGAAAAGCGCGGTGGCGACAACCTATGGAGTGTGCTCTGGCTCTACAACAGGAATGGCGACCAAAGCATTCTTCCGCTTATCGATAAGTTACACCGTGCCACATCCGACTGGACCATGAAGGGCGACCTTCCTAATTATCACGGTGTAAATGTAGCTCAGGGCTTCCGCGAACCTGCTACCTATTATATATATACGGGCGACAAGGAGATGTTGCAAGCAACCTACAATGCTCACAACGAGATGCGTCGTCGTTACGGACAGATGCCCGGTGGTATGTATGCAGCTGACGAGAATGCCCGTGCTGGTTACTATGACCCCAGAAACGGTGCAGAAACTTGTGCCTTGGTGGAGCAGATGGCAAGCGATGAAATCCTAATGGGTATCACAGGCGATGTTTTCTGGGCCGACCACTGCGAGAATGTCGCCTTCAATTCATTCCCTGCAGCCCTCACTCCCGATATGCGGGCCTTGCGTTACATCACTTCTGCCAATATGGCAATCAGCGACGAGAAGAATCATGCGCCCAGTATCGATAACAGTCTTCGTGGAATGCTCTCTATGAGTCCATTCAGTTCCCGTTGCTGTCAGCATAATCATGGCATGGGCTGGCCCTATTTCTCAGAACACCTGGTAATGGCAACAGCCGACAACGGACTTGCCACCATGCTCTATGCTGCCAACGAGACAACGGCATTGGTAGCTGACGGAGTTTCACTGAAGATGGAGGAGAATACACATTATCCGTTCGACGAGACTATCACCCTTATTCTTCACCCCGAACGTGAAGTAGAATTCCCTCTTTACCTGCGTATTCCCGCCTGGGCTAAAGGCGCCGAGGTAAACATTAACGGCGAGAGTCAGCCGACAGAAGGAGATGCTGCAGGTCGCTATATTCGTATCTCACGTCAATGGAAAGAGGGTGATACCGTTGCGCTTCGTTTGCCCATGAACCTTCGTTCTAATGTTTGGCAGCAAAATAAATCCAGTGTCAGCGTTGACTATGGCCCTTTAACTCTCTCATTGAAAATTGATGAGGAGTTCGAGGCTCATGATAGCCGTGAAAAGGAATTTGTTCAGGACGACTCTCATTGGCAGGCAGGTGTGGATGCCTCACTCTGGCCATGCTATGTCTTACGTGCCAAGAGTGACTGGAATTACGGTTTGGTGGTAGATGAACAGAACCTGCCTGTGAACTTCAGCGTTATACGTAAGCCCTATCCCGAGAATGAACAGCCTTTCACGCTTGAGAACGTACCTCTTGAGTTTACGGCTATCGGAAGGCGGATACCCTCGTGGGGCTTCGACTCAACGGGCATGACCGACTTGCTTCCTACCAAGTTTGCACCCCGTGCTGCCGAAACAACACCCATTATCCTTGTTCCTATGGGAGCGGCCCGACTTCGTATTTCAGCTTTCCCCAGAGAGAAGGAGTAGGCGTCAGGCTTTTAAGAATTATAGAAAAAGGCAGGCTTATTGAACAAGTTTGCCTCTTTTTTTTTGCAAAAATTTTACAAGAAACCTTGCCAATTAACAAAAAAAGTATAATTTTGCAAACGATATTGTACAATTATGCATTATCCACGTTCAAATTAACAACAATAATAAACCAAATTACAAACAAATTCCTAACAGCATGAAGAAAATTACCCTTTTCTTTGCGTCGTTTCTCAGCTTGATACTGACGTCCCAGGCTCAAGGACTGGATAACCTGGTCATCGAGGACGGCGTTGTTCAAATCTCCACAGCGGAAGATTTGGTGAATTTTGCTACGGCAGTCAATTCCGGAAACACCCAACTCGATGCGGTGTTGAAAGAAGATATTGACTATGCCGACTTCGTAAAAATCGGAGATACAGGCGACCACAAGTACGCGGGTACCTTCGACGGACAATTTCATTGTATAACCTACAACACCACAGCCACCGGCTCTAGCTTCGGACTTTTCGGTGGTGTTTCCGGTACCATTAAGAACCTGAAGGTTGACGGTTCTATTACCACCAGCACCAATAAGATTGGCGGTATAGTAGGTGAGTGTTTTAGTGGAACTATCGAGAGTTGCTATTCATCAGTTGACATTATCGGGACGGCAAACTTGGATGCCTGCTATGCCGGTATCTGTGCCCGTTCGAGTGCTTCCGGCGTGAAGATAACCAACTGCGTTTACGACGGTACTATCGATGCACCCGAAGCATACAGTATCGCCAGTATGCTGGGTTGGGCAGGCGACGGCTGCAATGCCACAATCACCAACTGCATCTTTGTAGGAACCATCAACGCCGATGCAGAAACTGGCAACAATCCCAGTTATACAATATCCCGTCGCCCTGATTTGGTAGCAGTAAACAACTGCTTCTATCTGAACGAATGGGCAACTCCCAACGACGGTTGCGAGCAAGTAACCGAAGAGCAACTTACAAGCGGTGAACTCTGTTACATGCTGAACGGTACACAGGAAACCATCTCGTGGTGGCAGACACTGGGCAGCGACATGGTTCCCGTTCCATTCTCAAACAGCAAGCAGGTATATGCGGCAGGTAACTTGAGTTGTAACGGACAGAGTGCCGACGGTTCA
>CADAWW010000052.1 GCA_902791675.1 uncultured Bacteroidales bacterium | reverse complement strand
GCCCTGATTGAACAGAGTGTGCAGAGTGATGGTGTGGTGAACATCTTTGATACAGAGTTCTCTCTCTTCGATGAAACATTCATGGAAGAGGTCAGGAAGATGAAGGAGAAGAATCTTGCTGCCAAGTTGCTCGAAAACTTGCTCCGAGGGCGCGTCCGTACAATGAGTACGATAAGTGTTGTCAAGGGTGAATTGTTCAGCAACAGGTTCAGCGAGACACTTAACCGTTATGTCAATGGACTGATTACTAACGAGGAGGTGATCCAAGAGTTGCTGAAGATGGCTAAGGAGATGATGGATGCCGAGAAAGAAGGCAATGAATTGGGCCTCTCAAATGAAGAGAAAGCTTTCTACGATGCCTTAACCCGTCCGCAAGCCGTGAAGGACTTCTATTCTAACGACCAGTTGGTGGAAATGACAAAAGACCTAACTGAAATGCTTAGGAAGAACCGCACTATTGACTGGAATCGCAGAGATGCGGAACGTGCCAATATGCGCCGACTGGTAAAGCGATTGCTGAAGAAATACAAGTATCCGCCTGAAGAAGCCGAAGGCGCTATGAACATCGTACTGAAGCAGTGTGAGCAATGGGCAGATAATGAGGAGTATAGTTCCCGGAACCAGGAGATGGCAGGGAAAAATCATCTCTCTGTCCGGTTTACTCCTCAGCAAACACAATATGAAATGGCTGCCGATGAGGAAGATGAATTTAATTCGGAGAAGTAAAAGAATGAATAGGCTAATACTCATAGGGTGACAGAGGTTCCTGTCCCTTGTCACCAGTCGGCACTTGCGGCCTACGGCTTAATTTCCGATAACGAAAACGAAAACGAAAACTGATTAACAATTAACAACGAAAAACGGTAAACAGTAAACGGTAAACAGTAAACTAATTATCTACTCTCAACTTTTTTAAATCTCTCTAACAGAAAAGGCATCCGACAGGATGCCTTTTCTGTGTTTCCTTTACCATTCCTCGTCCCAGACGTTTTGCTCCTTGGTACGGCCGGCGTAAGCGCCGGAACGGATACTGCCACGGAAGGCATTGCCATCAACGTTACTTGCATCCATGATGCTGACTTTTTGTGTCAGTTGCACAATCACCATTCCTGGTTTAAGATAGTTCCTTTTCATATCTTTATATTATTTTTTTCGGGAGTTATAGGAGTTATAGAAGTTAAAGAAGTTAAAGGAGTTACCGGGCTTTCGCCCTCCGAAGTTACCGCTTCGCTCCGTAGTTTTCGTTTACTGTTTACCGTTTACTGTTTAACTGTTTACTGTTTAACTGTTTAACATAGTCCTCATAACCTTGGCTCCCTCTCCTCGGAGAGGGCGGGGGGAGAGGCTTTATTTATTAATCAACATTTTTTTGCCGTTCACTATATATAAGCCTTTGGACATTGGCTGTTGGCCATTGGCTACCTTGCGACCAGAGAGGTCGTAGATGAATTGAGAATTGAGAGTTGAGAATTGAGAATTTGGGGTGAGGCTGGTCTCATTCTCTTCTTCTCCGAAGAACATCTTAACGCTGCTGCCTGAAACATCTCTTGCTGTGATACCATTAAGCTGGAAGTAAGCACGGCAGGCACCAAGGGAAGCTCCGCTGGCGGGATAATACAGCGAATTCTTTGCACCGACTAACAGGATGCTCTTGTTCTCTTCGGTGAAGGCTTGATAGCCATAGGTGCCGACGAAGGAGACATAGTCGTCCTCGCGATAGGATTCACGATGTTGTGTTCGTTGTCGTCCACATAATCGTTGGCTTTCTCCCATTTAATAATATAAGGTGTACCGGCAGTGAGTGACTCTACAGGATCGCCGAAGTTGAGCGTCAGCGTACCGTCAGCGTACGATGCACTGCTAAGAGTACGGGCTTCGGCGCCGGCCAACGGGCTGGCAGCCATCTGCTCAGCTGTCAGCGAAAACGGCAGGCACAGCGTGTTCCAGTCGCCGTCCTTGTAAAGGGTGCGACTGGAGAGGACTACATCGCAGGTCTGGGTATTATACGTCGTCAGCAAACTGCTGTTGTCGCCGTTGTCGGCAAGGCTGACAGGGACAGGAAGAGTGATGATATAGGGAGTAGCACCTGTTCCTATTGAGCTGTTATTTTTGAATATAATGGGCGTGGGAGGGGTGTAAGTGAATACCATTCCACCTGTATAGACCTTGAAATAGAGTTGTTGCTCTTCTAAGGTGGTATTGCCATAGACTGTCAGATAAGCGAGTTGGGGATTTGTACCCGAACCTACATTCTCTTTGCCTCGGATAGTCTCCCCGTAATAGACCGCCACTATGGCATCGGTGACGGTCTGACCATTCTGCACAACCTGTGCAGTAATAGTCATGCTTCCCTGATAGAGGCGGAATAAAACCTCGGGGAAAGGGTCGTCCTGTGCCAGGAGGCTGGCACTCCCCACGAAGAGGAGTGCCAGGAGGCTATTAATCTTAAAACTCAGTTTCATTTCACAGCTTTCTTTTGTCCGTTGATGATATAAACACCCTTCGGTAATTTATGACTAGACGATTGACTATTATCTATTTTGCGACCACTGAGGTCGTAGATAGAGCCGTTGGCCATTCCATCATATATATCGAAGATACCATCCGCATCTCTAAGGTTGATGATTACCGGGTGTTTGGGCGTACCATAGACAGCATCGGTCTGGTAGGTGAGCTTAGATGGTACATCTATGACTTCAGTGCCTAAAGCTACTTTGAATGTCAGCTCACAAGCCTCGTCGCCTGGAATGGTGAGGTATGCAATGCCTTCATCATTCGTAACAACTGCTGTGCGGCATTCGTCGCCGGCAAATACGCCAAGTTCCACGTTGCTCAAGGGCAGCCCGTCGTCAACAACCCTCGCAGCCATGATAGCATTGTCGGGATATAGACGGAAATTGATGGGTCTGAAGGTCCTGAAATCTTCAGCAGGTTTCATTTCCTTAACAGGAGATGCGGTTTGAGAGCCTGACAGAACGGTTCCAGGATAAATGATCGTCTGATTGCTGGCAGTGCTATTTAGCTGATAACCCAATCCAGGTTCCATAATCAACAGAGAACCACTCCACTCGAAAGAGTCCCAATAACTGAAACCACGCTGTGCTTTCAGAATATAACTATTATTTTCCTTCGTCAGGCCTGCAAGGGCATCGCCAACTGAAGCCACCTGGCGGCTATAGTAGCCAATCCAGTTCCAACCAGCGGAAACATTGACTGTCACATTGGCGGGACTACCAATTACGCGCAACTTGCGGTCGGCCTTCATCTGCACGGCATACATCTCAGCATTCGTCAGACTGCCTAAGTTGCCGTCCCACGAACCTATCTCATGCGACAAATAACCATCGTGATGACTCTTCACGGTCAACACATCGTCGGCAACATTCTTGAAGAGTTCAGGCACTGTCATATTCTCGGCTTCGACATTGAATGATATCCAGTTCCAACCAGCCTTCAGATCTATCTGCTGCTCCATCATGTCCTGGACATTGAACTGAGTAGGAGTCTTATAATCACCCACCATAGACTGTGTCTCGAAATTTACGGAATTATTTGTCCCCCACAGCACCACAGGATAGGTGGTTCCTGTCGAGGCATCGTAAGCACGTAAGGTCACTTGACCGTCATCGTCTTTGCCATAGATATCCATCGTGATGTAAGAGCCACCATAGCGTTCATTATACTGCGGGTGAGCTATACCGCGGCACTCCTCACCGATGAAGGCAGCCAGAATGTCATCAGGATCCTCGCTGGCAATATTGTCGATATTGAGTTGTCCAATCACATTCATCGACGACTCGTAGTCGTGTGGATTAACAGCCCAGTCGGGCACGTTACCCGTTACCTTAATGTTCAGCGTTAGCGGTATGTCGATGTTGTCATTACCTGTCAAATAGACATTCACCTCATGGCGGCCCAGAGGAGCCGAAGGCAAGATGGTGAATTCAACCTCTGTCTTAGACAGCGGGTTGGTCTCACCGTTCTCCACGCTGGCTTCAATCCATGCGGGCAGGCCACTCAGCGTCCACATCTGCTGTTGTCCACCCTTGTTCTCAACTGTGGCAGTCAAAGTGCTGGTGGTTTTCTGTCGGAGTTCTGTGCTTAGGTTGTTCTCCGTCCAGACGAGCTGCTTCATGTTGATGAATGCCGACCATACGGCAGCGGTAGATTCGTTGCCATTCTCGTCGTGTAATCCTAATACGGTAAAGTTGAGCGTGCAGCCCTCGATGGTAGCAGGATCTTCTTCGATGTTGATGACCACCTTCTCATCGCTGGCCACGAAGCTGAAGCTGACGTTGGTCTCCGTTGGTTTCTGCCGCATGGCAGGAGCTTCGCCAATATAGCTGAGTGTGGCATCATTCTGTTCGAGTGTCTTTAGCTGTGCCTTGAGGCCGCTGCCAGTGAGGTCGGCATCGCTGCCTTCAGCCTGCACCTGGTTGCCCTCATCAAGCGTCTGGGTCTCGAAGGGATAGTAGGCCACGAGGCCGTCCTCACGACCCGTGAGGCGCACCTTGCGGTTCGCGGTCAGCCGGTTGCCGTTCATCGTGGCGTTCCACACGCGCACCTCATCCACCTGTCCTTTGAAGGGAAGGTCAAACTCATATTGTCCGGTTGAAGCTTGACGCGTAATACGATGGGCACCGACAAGCAGGTTGTTTGTAGTGATGCTACCTACATTCGAGGCACTGGTGGTCAGGCGGCGCACACCATCCACATAGACGGCAGCAGCACCCTGACGCAATACGTTCAGTGCGATGTGGTGCCAAGCGTTGTCTGTCAGGTTGCCACTGGTGGTAGCCAGACTGTTCTGTTCGTTAGATTCGAGGTAAGCTCCTCTACCGGTAAGCTGCAGTTCGCCATCGGCGTTAAGCCAGAGGCCCACCTCGCCCATTTGTAACAGCTGGGCAGCGCTCTGCGTGTTGCCGCGCATCCAGAACTCTACAGCATAGTCGTCGTCCACGCAAACTGGGAGCTGCGAGGCATCGATGCTCACATAGTTGCTACCGGCGAGCGTGACGGCCTTGTTCACATTATTCAGATACCATGTGGCATTCGGCATCTTCATGTGGCGGTTGCGTGAGTAGTCGCGGATCTCCTGGCCTTCGCCCTCGTCCATCTTCCAGTAGCCGATGAGGTGACGGGTCGAAGGATTCTTGGTGTAGGAGCGGTTCAGCAGAGCAGTAGCCATATCGTGTGCCTCGTCCCAGAGCAGCAGCTCGTGGATGGCACCTGTCATCTGCTTACCCACAGCGAGCGGGCCGTTACCTTCGTAGCTCGCCACTGCAACGTCATCAAAGAGTTTCGTGGTGTTGGCATCGTCAGCGATGCTGGCATTGAGCTGACCGCCCGTCTCTGTGCTCTTGTAGCTCAGGGTGAGGAAGGCCCACTTGCCCGTGGGAACGCTGTTCGTAGAGGTGTATGTCTGATTCCCGATACCGACAATCAACTTGTTGTTGGCATCTGTGCCGACGGTCAGTTTGGCCGATCCGTTTCCATGACTCAGCAGGGTACCGTTACCTGACGTGAGGTTCACCCACGTGTCGAAGGAGAAGTCCTTGCCGGCGAGGTTGATGCTTGCTTCGGTGGCTGCAGCAGCCTTTTCCGGACTCTGCAGGCTCAGAGCAGTCCAGTGGGCTACTTCAGCACCGTTCAGGACACCCGTCACCCTAAAGTTTTTCGTATTGGAGAGTTCGCCCTTCAGAATAGTTTCGTTGAAGGTAACGCTCAGCTCGTCGCCGATATCCAGTACGCCGTCTGCAGGCTCAGGCTGTCCGAGCGGAGTGGGAGCTTGCATGTCCTTCACAAGAGCAACCTCGTTACTATAGCGATAGACCTCTTCGTTGGAGCTATAAGTAGAGGCTGATTCCACACGGAACATATATTCACCATCGTCGTACGAAGCCATTGGGAAGGGGTAGCTGACGCTGGTTCCAGGTGGCAATGTCTCCTGGTTGTTGGAAGGATTATTATCGAGTACATACTCCTTAATCTGTGTCCAATCTTTTGAACCCTGTTTTTTGTACTGTAGGCGGAAAGCTTTCAGATTATTATAGTTACGGTCAAAATCCTTGAATGTCAGTATAAGGTCTGTTTCTGTATTCCTATTCATTATTGAATGTGACAAAGCTAATGACACAGGCGATGAAGAAGGTATGAACGATGCTTTAATAAACACTGTGTCAGCGATGTCCTCGGGCTGCGACTGAGAGGCAAACACGAGACCTATTCCTTTTTTATATAGTTCATTAGTAACATCGGTGCAACCCTTGTAGTCGAGCACATCCAGTTTTGTCTGGCGCAACTGCAGCGACTTGTATAACGTCTGCCCGCCAGGCACGTTAATGAGGCGTCCATCGGTCAGCACCTGACCGTCAATGCTGATTTGTGCACCGTCGGGGTTGGTACCGTCAATCACGAAGAGCTTGTAGGTTACATCCTTGTTCACCTCGCTGGAATTAATTAAGCGCAATTCGTAGTCAGCGGCTGAGCCTGTGGGAACATCTGTCATATCAGGATTAACCACTTCAATCTCCGGCTTTTCGATCTGCATGGTAGCCTCCATGATGGTAGTGCCGGGTTGATAGTACTTTGTAACCTCCTTGCCCTCATAAGGAGCACTCGTCTGGCCGCCACGGGTACGGAATATCGGACCATAGTCATCATAATCATAAACATCAACCGTAATGGCGTCGTCAGTACCAGACTCAGCCAGTGTGTAGCTGAATACTGTCTTTTCGGCCTTACTACCCCCAAACTCCTCCTTCAGACCGATTTTGGTCTCATTCGTTAATTCAAACAACACACCGGTTCCGTCTACAACCGCACCTCCATTCATACCAAACTTGAAGCCTGCCTCGCCATGTACCATGAAGCTACCGCCATGACTCTCGTTGGTCTCATGAGTTTTGGTAATCTTTGAACCAGCATCAAATGAGTAATTCTTCGTATCCTTTGAACGGTCTTCAAAGGCCTGGACTTTGTGTTTCTCGTTCAATTCAATTTGTTTTTTCCACAAATCTATCTGATTATTATACCAGACAATCTTATCTTCGGCAAATTCAACATCATCGGCAAGGAACATCTTGTATGAAGGTCCGTCACTATTGATTCCCTTTGTAGCAGCAGTTCCCCATACATCCTTATCGTGATTATTTGAACCAAATTTGGGATCACTCTCTGGAAGTGTTGTCAGATATAACGGTTTTTCTTTATCCGTATTCTTACTTGTTTTACTCACATATTGGTCCATTACATCAGATGTGACAGTCCTCAACAAAGCATTGCGTTGCTCCTCAAGATTGGGCAGTAGTATATTTTCAATATAGTTCTGGGTATAATTGAATGCTGTTGTGAATGACAGGCCAGATGTCCAAATCTCCTGATGTTTCAAGGTAGGTTCTCCATTGACGTCACGAACGAAATCAACGCTGTTTGCCTTACCAATGATGATGTTTGTAGAAGAACCGATATATACATCACCTGCTGCACCCACAAAATCAGGATCTTCACTGGTGGAGATGGTTTTTGTGGTTTCAACTGTTCTGCTCCAGGAATATGCACCTTCTGCCTCAACCGAAGTAGTAAGACCGACTACCAGATCGTTATTATACTTGGCTTCATTAAGTACACTCACACCTAAACCAGATACTGTTTTAAAATCTGTACCCAATTTTGATGTAGTTGTACCTTCTGTCGAAGTAGAGAAATTTGTTGTCACAACATTACTTAATGTGGATATTGTACCTGAAGTCCATTCTGCATATGAGTTAGAACCTGGGGGGTCACGCAGTATCATATCGACCATATCGGGACCGGAAGTAATGAAGTTGCTACCTGTAGGCAAAGATCCTAACACAATTCCCTCCATACCATTATTAACCCACGGTAAAGTACGCCCGTCAATGTCATAGGTTATACTTATGGTACGTGTATAAGGATATGTCACATTGGGCATACCAGCTGTCCAGACATACGTACCCATACCAAGGCTGTCTAACTGGAGTTGGTTGCTCTGCAGTTCTACAACCTGTCCTGCTGTAACATCACTATCGGCATCATATCCAGCTGCAACAAGGTCTTCTTTAGAGATTTCTTTGGTAGAAATCGGCTGTTGATCTGACAAGGCGTTGTTGATGGTTACCACAAGGTCTGCCAGTGGAACACGATCATGTATGCCGTCGTCAGCGTTTGTATAATCCTCATAGGCCTCAATATCAAACGTATACTTCTCACTTTCTACAAACACAGCTCCACCATATTTGTAAGTGACAGCGCCTCCGTCTCCAACAGTGTAAATATCGTTAATTGTCAAGTCACCAATAACATTATCCTTGACCGTATAGGTTTTAATTCCATATGCGCCGTCATTTATACCAGCCTCGTCAATATGATCTGCCTGGGTGACGAGGAATGTAGGAGTACTATGATGAGTCTGTTTCAAACAGGTATTATATTTATATAGCTCGTATGTGTCATCGTCATTATACAGGGTATCAGCATATTCCAATTGACAATTAGTCAAATCAACGGTTGATAACTTACCGATGTTAACATCAGTTTTTACAACCTTCATGGATGTAATATCGTAATTCAAAGGAGGAAGCATGGCAGAGAACTCACCTGTCAAAGAGTCAGTCTGGATGTACAGGTTGCGGCAATCATCTCCCGCACCACGCCAGGATTTGCTGGCAATACGGTCGGTAGCTGAGGCGATGGGCACTGTTTCTGTGTTGGTCTCGTAACTATAGGTGGTTTCGGTTATCTGTTTCACCACATTCATTCGAGGACTCGTATTCGACGGGCGGAGCACCAGCAGAACCTTGCCGATGTTGTTCTTGCTTATTCCGAATCCCACGGGATTGTTGCCCTGAATGTCGCCTCCGACAACACGACCTGTAAAGTTGACGAGCGTCTCGTCGGTGAACTCCAGATTCTTAATCGCGCGGTCGAAGGTATGCTTCGTTCCCACATCGTTCGGGTCGGCTGGATAGCGTCCAGCATTGGCAAACACATGACCGTTTTTCTTGGCTGTAATAAAGTGGTCGCCAATAGGTACGCTGATGGTGAACTCACCTTGCTCGTTGGTAGTTATAACCTCACCGTCCTTGGAACAAATATTGCCATCCACATAGAAGTTGACACCCTCTACCGGATAGTCTGTGCCAGCATAGAATATGGTACCGCTTACCGGGAATGAGGATACATCCTTAAAATCGACACCGCTATGATTGAGCGACGATATGCTGACATAGCGCGACTGTTTGGCAGGCGAGAACTCATGGATGCCCATGGTGGGAATAACACTGTAACTGGTACCTTCGCCCGAGAAGGGAACGCCACGTATCTCGTAGTAGCCATTTACGTCCGTATAGGACATCAGGCTCAACTGGTTCTCGGACGGCACATAGGTAGCGCTGCTGGCCTTGACCTTAGCCGAAGCATGGCGGCCGTTGCTCACGCCGTTCTTCTTGGAGAAGTCATAGACTTTGTCCTGCTTTTCTATGCCTTCGTCCAGCGGATAATAGATAGCCAGCCCGGCCTCGTTGCCCGCAAGCAGATGGTTGTAATTGTGCAGGATTTCCTGGTCGGTCAGAACCTTGGTGAAGAGACGGAATTCATCCAGATAGCCGTCATACTGATAGGATGAGGCAAATTCCGTAGGAACAGGATCAGTTTGACCTTCAGGCTTGACATTCACAATTGCATTGCCGATGAACAGGCCGTTAGCTTCCGATGAACCCCAGATGCTGGTGGCCGAAGAGGTGGCCACTACCTCCGACTGCGTTTCGTCAGCCTTCGTCAGGAAGGCCGTCAGCTTTTTTGTTTTGCTGTCATACACCAGCGAGAGATGACTCCACTCATTGGCAGGAACGGAAAGGGTGGAGGAGATGGTCTCACTTCCAATGGTACCCGATAGAAGATAGCTGATAGCCGTTACTTGGGTAGTTTGTTCTTGGTAAGTCGTCGTTTGTTCCTCACCTTCTCCTGTAGTCACTTCAACCATCTCAGTTATCTGCTTCGTACCCACGACACGCTTCAGTTTGACATCCAGTACGCCAGCCACATAGAGAAGCTGATACTCTCCATTTTCTTCAGCCATAACAGCGCTGTTGGGATTGAGGTACATCTGGAAAGAGAAATCCTTGTCGAACAATGCCTTCAGGGACTCTTTGTCGGTGGCAAACTTCAAGCCAGAGCCATAGCCGGTGAAACGCAGCGAGTGCATACCGCTGGCGAGGCTGCCGTCGGCTGTCTGCTGTTTCAGAATCACCTTGGCGTCCATGACGGCTGTACCCGTTCCATAGGAGATGTTTCCGCTGATGATACCAGTCGATACGCTGAAACCGTCGGTAGTCTGGGAGTCGTCCACCACTTGTATGGTGACATCTTCTTGCGTGGTTGGATCTTTCTCCGTCACGGTGCTCCAGATGATAATCTTATACTCATTAAAACTACCCGGCAAGGCAGTCACGTCATCGTAGCTGTAGCTGGTGACCGTGCCCGACGTCGTGTAGATGTCGGCCCAATCCCGTTCGTCGATGCTGCCCAGTGGACGGCGCTGGATAATGAAGTTCGTGGCAGTTGTTCCAGCCTGCTTGACGGTCCATTGCAGTTTCACCATGCTGCTGTAGTTGCCGCGTGTGGCCGTAAAGGACTTGATCTTCGATCCGCCGATGCGGGCCGAGGCGACCGGGCTATAGACTATCATATCCATCACCTCAGCTTTCAGGCGATAGTAGTAGGTAGTGTTAGAATTCAGTTCGGTTCTGTCGTTATAACTGCCATCGACCGTTTTATTATCTTTTACCTCGATGTTGGAATTTACTACGTTAGTCCAAGTTCCATCTTGGGTAGATGTACTGTAGTCCTCACTGCGTTGCAGGGTTAGTTTATATATTTTAGTGCTAGAGGCATCTTTAATAGCATTATGGCTCCAGCTCAAGTCGATACCTTGAGTTTCATTCTCTTTTGCCTCAAGTTTCGTGAAGCTCCATTGGGGCTTTATCATGGCATGCACGCTGTCACCCAGAGACACAATGGGGTCGCCCGTATAATCCTTGGGGACAAAATAAACATAGATCTCGTCTCTCTGGATATCATTGTCCTTAGAATAATTTTGTACCGAAATTTCACCGCTCTTAGTAGCGTATTTATTAATATCGACTGACTCACCTGTCTTCAAGTTCTTTATTTTCCATGTACCCGCCTGACTACGGGGGAATCTTACAGAGTCGGCTGGAGTAAGGTATCTCGTTAGACTGTCCTCGGCCTCCCAACTGAGCTTAACCTTCTTGGTCCAATCGTCGGTCACCTCGTAGGTGACATTCTTGGGATAGACAAAGCCTGGATAAAATGCGCGGAACCATTTATAGATAATCGGTGCAGATCCATTAAAATAGGGAGTATAACTTTCAACGGTAAAACTTTTTGAAAAGCTGTATTGCACGGGTATAGTTCCTCCGTTCAAGTAGTCTAAATTATAGTTGAACGTTGCAGCTGGAACTGTTCCTGCGGTATAACTCGAGTTCGATTTATTAATTTCCTTATAGGACCCCATGCCGCTGGTAGAAACATACCCGGAAGGAGTGGTATTGTTATCGGTATAGATGCCGACAGTCGTATTGCCCTCCAGATTTGTCGGCAGATTGCCATGCACCGTCATCTTCTTATCAGCTGTAAGAACGGCTGTCGGTGTCGACGTCCACGGATTGGAGAGTGAATTTGTGCTTACCTCTTTACTTTGCACGCTTGATGACACACCTTTGACCGCCCACGTTCCTATAATCTTAACTTTATGGGATTCGCCCACTTTCAGTTCCTTTAGGAATACGTACATATATACGTAGTACTCACCCGAAGGTCTATCGCTTCTTCTGTGAGGGTCATAGAACCGTATGATGACACCATCTTTCTCATACGTGTTCACCTGTTTGGTTTCTGATATTTCAGGATTATGGGATGTCCACCAACCATCCTGGCTGTGTTCACCCTCTGCTGTTTTCTGATGAGTGTTCCATGCCAGTTCCGCATAAGGGGAACATATATAATTGCCATCGACATATACGGCCGGCCCCTTTTTACCACTAACTTGCTCCGCAAGGGTAAAGTAGCTGTCGGTCCCATTAGCATCGAACCAGAGCACCTCCATCACGATGTACGGTTTTGATATCGTTGGAGTTTGATATAGACGCATGCCTATATCCGAGAATGCCGCCGAGGCATGAACAACATTGTTGCCTGCCAGCAGGCATACAAGAAGCAAGGGTAGCACTCGCCACCAACGCTCATTATTCGATACGCTCTTTCTCTTTTGAAGGATTCTTTCACATCCCCCAATTACGGATTTGCAGCAACCATGCAGCCATTGCGAATGGTGCCAACGTGAGTGGTTGGATTGTTGATGTCCCATAATTGTGTAAATTTGTTGTTATATTAATTAAATTATAATAGTTAAAGTTATTTCCTGTCTTTATTTTCTAGGCCTTAGAGACCATAGGAGATAGACAACATATCCCATGGCGGCAAAGTAGATGGCAACAAGGGGGATGATGAACCATAAAGGTTGTGATAATAATTGATCAATATAGTTAGTCATCATTTATGGAATTGATTTCGAACGCAAAAATGAAAATAAAATTGGAATAAAGATGTCCAAAAAACGCTGTTGGTGTCAGAAAATGGCACTTTATGTGTCCAAAAAACGCGTTTTTCTGACATTTTCATGTTCTTTTGACGGTTTTCTTAGAGAAATCAATTAATTTTGCCATCAATTTAAAAATATATGATCACTACTGGAGAAATGCAGATAAGCGGTATGCTGACAATGTTGATATTGTCGGTCATGCTGGTGATATGTGCTCCGGGTCCCTCCACCCGTCGTATAAGCTTTGCCAAGGCACGCTGGATGATGGCAGCAGGCACCGGTCTCATCGCCCTGCAGTTCCTGCTGCAACATACGTTAGGATTCCGACAGATGGGTGTCACACAGGCCGTCTGCTGCAACCTGCTTTTTTTCACCCCGTCGTCGCTGCTCTGCAGTATGGCAATTCTCTATGTGCAGCGTCAGGGAAATGTGAACTGGCAGGAATGGCTGACAAGTAGCGGCATCTGTGCCTTGTCGGCTATAATACTAATAGGTACAGCAGTAATGGACGGCGTGCCCTTCAGGGAGGAGTCTGGCGGGCTGCGCATAGCAGAATACGTTAGTTCGGTGCTCTTTGTGGTGATGCAGACTTATATCTTCGCTATGCAGTATAAGGCCTACAGACGATTGGAACAGGCTGTTGACGAATACTACGACCGCAGTCGCCGCGACCTGCTGGGCTGGATGGGACTGAGCATGAAGGCCATGGCGCTACTGGTATTTCTGGTGCCGCTGGTCATCTTTATGGAGGGCACCCCGCTGGTACTCTTCTCCATCGCTTTCTTCTTCAGTATCTCGTATAGCACCATCAGCCTATACAGCTATGGCATCAGCGAGGATATGGATATAGTGGAAGAAGCGGAGAGTCTCTCCCCCGATCCATCCCCAAATAGCGAGGAGAATTTTGATAGCGATCAAGGAAAGAACGCTCAACTCTCAACTATAAACGCACAACTCGAAAGTTGGATTGCCGCCGGTCACTATCGTGAGCATAACCTGTCGTTAGGCATTGTCGCCCATCAGATGGGCGTCCCCCAGAAGCATCTACAGTTGTGGCTGAGACAGTCCGAATACGAAAAGCTGGCAGGACTCGTATCTAAGCTGCGCATAGAAGAAGCTAAGCGTGTTCTGGAAGAATATCCCCAATGGTCGATAGAGTACGTAGCCGACTATTGCGGCTTTAATAATCGCAAATACTTCCACGAAATATTCCGCCAATATACAGGCATGACACCTGCCAAGTATCAACTTTCTAGGCGCTAGACTTTAAACTTCAGACCTTAGTAAACGAAATACGAAAAACGAAGGCTTTAATCGGTTATTGGTTATTGGTTAATGAATAATGGTTCACTCATAACTTTAAACTCTTAAACTCTATATCGTACGAAGTCTACGTTCTTAGGAAAAGAGTCAACCAGAACAGGAAAAGAGTCAACTTCTTCAGTAAAGAAAGTCAACTAAATCAGTATATTAAACAATAATTAACAAAAAAACGCTCAGAAAGAGTCAACCGTATTCAGGAAAAGACAACAGGCAAAGAGACTCAGAACTCAGTTACTCAGTTACTCAGTTTTGATTTGAGAAATGAAATTAGGTTTACTATTATATTATATTATATATATATATAATATAATATAATAGTAAGTCAAATAACCACTAAAAACGGAAACTGAGTTTCTGAGTTCTGAGTCACTGAGTCACATTACAAGAAAAAGTCC
>CADAWW010000051.1 GCA_902791675.1 uncultured Bacteroidales bacterium | reverse complement strand
CGACAGATTCTCAGGGCGCAGTCTTCGATGAGGTCATCGTATCGCTTCTCGTTCTTGGGGAGCCGCCAACGTCGTCCCGAATCGTCGACAATCAGATAAGAACCTTTGTCGGACTGCACTGCCCGCCGGGGGATGGCCATCTTATCTCTGATTTGCGATGCCATTTTAGGATTGTCGACTTTGGCAAGAGCCAGTTCGTCGTCCAATTCGTAATACCCTGTTTCGGTCATTCCGTTCCTGTCCCGTTTCTGTGCCAGAACGCCCAGCTTTCTTTGGTCGTTGCCTAACAAATACAACAATCCGCCACAGACGGACGTCTCTTCGGTAGAAGCCATACCGTGGAATATCCTGTGGTTGGCAGAGGAACGGCGGCGGACATCGCCATATACGAAAGCGACCGTTGTCTCCGTTGGCTTGTCGACACTGATTCTGATCCACTCCCCTTCCAGGTGACTGATGTTCGTCTCCTTCTGACTGTGTGCCGGTACACGAATGACAGCGTTTCTTTCCCATCTGTTGTCTCCGTTCCTATCAATTTCCAGCGTGTAACCGACATCTTCGTCCGACTGGTTGTCTATCCACATCCTTCTCCGTTTCCAGCCAGCCAGCAGGAAAGGCTCGGAGACCTCGTTGGCCGCCACCTTCTCCGATTCCCATACGGCACCTATGGCATCGCTCGTACCATTATGCGCAGGCAGGTCCCGGGAGGTGAACCAGAGGTTGCTCTGCGACTGTCCCGGTCCCAGAATTTTCCCCTTTACCTTTCTCTTGTTGAGGAACTCGCTCTGGGCACTGTCGTCGCAGCCGAATACCAGCCGGTCATTCCACAGGCAGAAATCCCCGATCACCTTCAGGTAGGAAGTCAGCGGACGCAGGCCGGCATGATGAGCCCATGAGAACGTTTCGGGGAAATCCCAGAACATGCCGTGCATAGTCATCAGGTATCTGTCGCCCGTCTGGCGGATGCGAGGCCACTCCGTATTCCATCCGTGAGCTCCGTCGTAGGAATTGCTTGCCTTGGGCAGACGGAAGAAGGCCCATCCTCTGTCTGCATCGCGCACAGCAAGGATGACAGACTTCCAGTCCCATCCCAAGGACCAGATGGGGTCTGATTCCGGATGCAGGGCGCCATAGATTCCGCCAGGTCCTGTCACCTCCGTGAACTGGTTGCGCCGCACCGTCTTCCACGTCTCACCGTCATATTCCGACAACGATCCAGCTTCTATCCTGGGGTTCGTCAGCGCCTCCGGAACATCCTCTCCATTGTTGGAATACACATAGACACCTTGCCCCGAATAATATCCCTTGCCGTGAACACCCTTGCATAACGTACGTTGGTAAGAGGCGGCCCCTTCCTGCTGTAACTGATTGCCATCCTTGAACCATGTCTCCACATCCAGGAAACGTGCATCTACCTCATAGAATCCCTGTTCCATCGTAGCCACACACACCTTGTTGGCAGGGTCTGTCAAGCTCCTTGCAAAACCCGTCAGGCGTCCGGGCATCCTGTCAGTCCCGATAACACGCACATTGCCGGCATAATCAATCACATACGGACCCATGAACAACTGATTGCTTTCGCGGTGAATCATGCGGCAGGCATGCGTGCCTCCAATACTTTCCGGACAGACACTCAGCTGCAAGTCAGGGCTAATCTTGTACAGTTTGTCGGACGACCCGAAAGCTTTGTGAGGGCCGTACGAGATTACCCACAGATTCCCCGCCCAAGGGACTAGTGCCCCCGTTCCACATTCACCTTCCTGGTTGAAGAAGGCCAGCGAGGGATAAACGCCGCTGACTTCACGCAACTGTTGAGCGGCAGCCGGAGAACCGGCCAACATCCCCAGAAACATGCAGATTATAAAGAGAAACTTATTCATAACTTACCATAGTGTTGCATTGTCCAGACAAGCAAAAATCATCTACGACACGGCAAAGGTAGGGAAAAAAGGGAAAAGGAAAAAGCTATTTTTAAAGTTTAATGTTAAATCACATTTTGAGTGTGACTCATTATATCATTCATTGCTTCTTCGGATTCTTTCTACTTATATATTACCGGATATGGCCAAAATGTCACGCACTCAACATGGTTTTTTTTGTTGAACGACAAATTTTATCCGTAAAGCCACAAAAAGCCCTCGGCAAAGCCCGGAAATGGATGCCGAGGGTGAATATCTGAATTTGGTAATAATGTCAGAAAGAGGTCAGCTTGTAGGTCTTGCCGGGGATGGTGTTCAGGTCGTACTCATAGACTTTCTGCAGGGGGAGAGGCTTGAAATCCGAGAGCTCTGGTGAACGGAGCGGCTCGCGGATGCCGGCTGGAGCAAAAAGCTCGTTGGGACAACTGCCGGAAGCTTCCCTCAGTCCTTTTCCCTTCAGGGGGACATACGACCGTAGGCGCAATGTTCCGCCTATTGACTGGAAGCCGGCTTCCACCCAAGGGGGGACGGGAGGGGGGCCTGGCAGACCCCTTATGATTGAAGCCGGTGAGCCTGAGGTCATCAAGGCCGAGTTGGTACTCCTGGCAATGGGATTCCTAAAGCCCGAGCATCCCGAATACCCGGAAAATGTCTTCGTCTGCGGAGATGCTGCTAATGGTGCCAGCTTAGTTGTTCGCGCCATCGCCAGCGGCAAACAAACCGCCCAGAAAGTGGATGCTTTCCTGAAACGATAAGATTATCCTTCTTTCCAATAAAATTGCCCCGACAGGCTTCACAGCTTATCGGGGCGTTTTTGTGAGAGGTCTTGGCCTCAAATGCATCTGCAAAAATATAGCAATTTCGTGGGTTCCCCACTCTTTGGGGGGGACAAAATGCAGGAAAAAGAAGGGGATTTCTGTGTTTTTTAGACCACGATGGGCATGAAATCCGAAAAAATATGCTACTTTTGCTGCTAGAAACACAAAAACGATAAGAAATATGGCAACAATAGTACTACAAGTTCCTGACGAGAACCTCGTTACCAAAGTGAAGCAGGCTTGCAAGATGCTCATGGGTGTAACTTCAGTTAAGGTTCAAAAGTCTAAGAATCGTATCTATGATCCTGAGACGGGACAGTACTTGAATGACAAAACGGTGAAGGCCATTGAGCAGGGTCATGATGACTTGAAGAACGGCAGATTGAAATCCTACGATTCTGTTGATGACATGTTTAAGGATTTAGGGCTCAACGTATGAAGTACAAGATTATACCCACAAAGCGCTTCGAGAAGGACATGAAGCGTTGCCGAAAGCGTGGTTATAATATGCAACTTATTTTGGATGCGATGACGTTGCTTGCTACCACAGGTTCACTTCCAGAGCAGTATCGCCCTCATAAGTTGTCAGGCAATTTGCAAGATATATGGGAGTGTCATATACAATCCGATTGGCTGATGCTATGGGAGCAAAACGATACAGAACTGATTCTTTTGTTCACGGGAACCGGTACTCATTCCGATTTATTCTAACCCATGACAAAATAATAATGAAAAAGTTTTTCTTTACCGCATTGCCCTTCGCGAGAAAACTCACCGACAACATAGACGATTGGGTGCTGTGGGTGTCAGAGGACTTGAAGAAATAGGTGGTGATTACCTAATAACGCTTTAAATACCAATCCTGATTTGTTTCTCCACCAGAAATAGACCAATCTAAGTAACCTGGGAAGAACTGATCGATAGGAATGCTCTCGTTCTCGCGCTTCAAGATGGTTTCCTTGAAAGTGTCGATGTCGGCGCCCTTCAGGCATAATGCAAACGGGTAGTTTCCTTGACGAACAAAGTATAGATTACGAGTCGGATCAGAGCAGTCGTCATCTTTTCCATAGTAGTTCGAATTCATTTTCACCGTTGGTGCCTCCTTCGGAATGTGAACCTCCCAGTTCAGATAACCTTCCGAACGATAGATAAATGGCTGGATAGAGGCCGTCTCAGATGATGATGTTAATGGCGTGGCGTATTTCAACTCCAAAATATAGGTTGTACCTATCTCTCTCTTAATATTATCAGTCAGGTAATAAACTTTGCCCTCCTTGGTAAACGTTGCCATCACAGCATCAGTTGATTCCGGTTCAATCCTCATTATGCCGACATAATTCGGAGTAACCTTGGTATTTAATGTAAGAGCCAGACCCGTGGTCAGTTCTACATAGTTCTGATAGGTCGTCAGATAGAAGGTCTCCTTAATAATCTTACCTTCAGTATTGAACTCTATTTCGTGTTTGGCATCGACTACTACATCATTCAGATCATAGTCACCCTTATCGGGCCACGTATCCTCAAAAGCATAGATGTCATTGGTTGATGTCTTTTTGTTAGCGGGGGGAGTCTCAGGTGCCGGGATAATCTGATAATTCTCAGCCACAACTGATGCATTTCCATTCCTCACGTCTCCCTCCAACAGCTTCATACCTGTATAGAAGTTATCTGTGGCAATATACAGATGCCGGGCATAGGAAGGTAATTCCACCACAGCATTAAACCTGCCATTGTCATCGGTATAGTCCTCATAGATGGGCTTCACATCCTCGTTCCACTTAATATCAGTATCATCTTCATTACTAAACGGATTCTCTGTAAATACGCGGAAAAACACGGGGCCATAAGTCCTAACGTGAGAATAATCCACATTAAGGTTTACTTTCTGAACTGTTGAGAAGTCGAAAGAATTGGCAGCCTTCCACGCAGACCCAGGAATATCGGGTTCGGCAGGCATATCTTTATTTGATGCATCGTTACAAGCTGTCAACAAGGTTGCAATGGCAAATCCCCAACAAATCTCCCTTAAAAAACCACTAAAACTATCCATACCAAACTATTATTTTGCATAATAACGCTGCAAATTTACGAATTTTAGATTAAGGCTGCAAGAAAAAAGAATTTACTTTCAATAAAGGATAAATAGGCTTAAAAACGGAAAACCAAAAACGAAAAGGCTAAAATCGGAGGCAAATGGGTGTTTTTATCGCCATAACGGCTTGTTGAAGGCCAGCATCAAGATGTTCGAAAGCCTGGGCGTAATGACTGAGAAGGAACTCGAAGCCCGCAACGAGGTGAAGTGGGAGACTTATACCAAGAAGATTCAGATAGAGGCCCGCGTTCTGGGCGACCTTTCCATGAACCACATCATCCCCGTGGCCACCAGCTATCAGAGCCAGTTGCTGCGTAACGTGGAGCGTATGTGTACCGCTTTCCCTGCCGACAAGGCCAAGGAGCTGAACGCCCGCAACCTGAAACTCATCGAGGAGATTGCACAGCGTACCGCAACTATCGAGACAAAGGTGGAGGAACTGGTTGAAGCCCGCAAGGTTGCCAATAAGATTGAAGGCGAGTACGAAAAGGCCGTAGCCTATCACGATACCATCGCTCCGATGTTCGACGCCATCCGCTACCAGATAGACAAGCTGGAACTCATCGTTGATGACAGCCTCTGGCCTCTGCCCAAGTATCGCGAACTGCTGTTCATCAGATAAACAAACATAAAAAGGCATCCATATGGGTGCCTTTTTTTTCTGTTAGAGAGAAAACGAATAGTGTTACCTATCGCTCATTGGGGTTCCACTTATATTTATGAAAGGGCGAAAATGCGGTGAAGATTGCTTCTTATTCTTGAGGCAGTGGGTTATTATTGCTTCTTCGGATTCTTGTTGAATCGGTACACTACGTGTAGCAGGCCATAACGGGGCATGACGTTTGTGTACGTCTCTGTGCGGCCCTGGGCGTTGATAATTCGAGTGACGTTGCTGAGTTGACCGAGGATGTCGAAGCCGTCAACCATCAACAGCAACTTACCCTTGAAGAACGGACGTGCGAGGCGGGCGTTCCATACGAGGTCGTTGGTATTCAGTGCATCGTCAGCATAGCCTGTGCGACTGTAGAGGCTGATGTCTGTGCTGAGGTCGAGTTTCCAAGGCAGCTTGAGAATGGCCGAAAGTGTGGTTCGGCAGGTGAAGGCGTTGAAGTTTTCGAAGTCGGGCCGTGTGCCGGTCAGGCGCTCCCACATGGGCTGACAGGTCAGTTCGAAATGATGTTTGTCTATGTCGGCAGTATATTTGGGAGACAAGGAGAGTGTCTGGCGGTGGACGGTAGAGAGAGAGGGAGGAGTCCCTACCGTGGTGCCCACCAAATCCACATTCTGACTGTAGCTATAATTGAGGGGAACGTCAAGGTTCCGCTTCTTGCCTTCTCCGAAATCAAGGTGCAGCGAGTAGCTGGCGTCGAAAATCCAGTTGCCGTTAACATTGTCGGAACGATAAGTGCGCACACCCGTCTTGGTGTCATAGACGTAGCCCATGGCGATGGCATTGAAGGTGCGGTGATAGGCCCACTGGATACGCTGCCAACCCCGCTTCATCTTATATTTGAAATAGGCACCGACATCTGGTGTAACAGCCATTCGCAATTCGGGGTTGCCCAGACGGATATTCATCGGGTCGGTATTGTCGCGCAGGTTGACGCGGTTCTCCAAGTCGGGCAGCTTCGTATGGATGCCCATGGTGATGGAAAGCTGATGTCCGCCTTTGAAGTCCAAGAAGGTATTATCGTCCATATTGATAGTGAAGGCGGTGCGGCAGAGAGTGGTGTCGATAATGCCGCGCTGGTAGTCCAGGTGTTGCTGATGCAGCTTGATGTCACCGTCGAGGAGCGTCCAAATCTGACCGTAGGAAGCTTCGTTAAACTTGTAACCGAGGTTTAAGTGCAACGTGTGACTGTTTTCATGGAAATAGCTGTCATAGCTGTTGTTACGGTCCAACACCTGTTGATAATCGGTGACGGAAGGCAAATCTTCTATTGCAGAAGGCTCGCGCCAGAGACGATCAAGCAGATAGAGCGACGAGCGGCGATGCTGACGTTGGTGGTCGAACTGGTAATAGGTCCAGAGTGAGCGCCATCCGGAACCGAGGGGGAGATTATAGCCTAACATGGCATTGGCGTTAAAATCACGGAAGGGGTGATTGTCGGTGAAGTGGTGAAAGCGGCTGTCGGACTGGGGAACATTGCCAAGATGAACCGTCTGCCGGTCAAACATACGTTCCTTCCGCTCTTTATAGATGATTTGGGCACCAATGCGGAGATACTCGTTGGAGCGTGGAATCTTGATGTGGGTGAAAAGATCCAACGTGGTTTTCAGCTCGTGGCCATTGCCCAAGCCGTCATGCAGAATGCGGTTGATGAGTGTGTCGCGCAGATTGAGGCGGGCACCATTGGGGCTGTAAAGCTCGTCGAGAAGCTGACGGCTGACATTGGAGACAGGGGAGCGGAAGGAAGCGGAGGCAAGGTCGGAGCTATGGTCAAAGTGGTGATAGTTTAACTCTGGACTGATGTCCCAAAGAACATTCTTGCCGTTGCGGGCAAACGATTGCCGGGTGTCAAAATGCAGGTCTTCGTTGCGGCGGTTGCTGTAGCTGTAGTCGTAAGTGTCGCCTGTCTGCAGATAATTCTGTTGGATGGTGTGCGTCTCGCTCTCCGTCCGCTGGTGATTGACGGAGGCATTACCACGATACTCCCATCGTTTGTTGCGGTCACTGACATAGAAACTGAGGTCAGCACGCTCAGTCTTTCTGAGATCGTTGGTCTTGCCTCGCTGCCAGTTGTCGTTCTCGCCCGGTCGGGTGTCATCGTCCAGGTTGTTCGCATTCGCAATGACTGCTAGCTGGGAGAAGTCGGAATGGCGCATGGCGAAAAGGCGGGCAAGGTAGCGTTCGTTAGTTCCTCCTCCGGCTTCCATATTCACAAGCCATCCTATCATATATTCTTTCTTCAGTCGCACGTCGATGACGTGTCGCTGGGTGCTCTCGTCCTTGATGCCCAGCCATTCGTTCTCTGCAGTCTGTTTGTCGTAGATAGCGATGTCCTTCACGATGTAGGCGGGCAAGTTCTCCAGCATCAGCTTGCGGTCGTGGCTAAAGAACTCCTTTCCGTTCAGCAGCAGGTCGTCCACGAACTTGCCTTTGTGGTAGATGCGTCCGTCCGACTTCAACTCCACACCCGGCAACTGCTTGATGAGGGCATCAAGCATAGAACCTTCGGCGAGGATAAAAGCATCGGCATTGTAGATGATGGTGTCGCCCCTGTAGTAGAACTTCACCTTCGAGGCCGTGATGGTTACCTCCTGCATCATCTTGGCTTTCGGTGCCAGATAGAGATAGAAGGGAGGCAGCGACCTTTCGTGCTCACGGCGCCCGATGCGATCCAACGTATAATCGACGTAGGCCGTCTGATACCCGTCGAGGCTGATACGGAATAGATACTTGGCAGGCTTGGCAGGCACGATGATGGAGAATTCGCTTGTCTCCCATGAGCCATATTCACTATACCACTTCTGAAAGGCCTTCTTCTCTTCGATGACGGAGCTATCGGCATCCATCAGTTCCACAGTGGCACCTTTCAGGTCCTTATGGGCGCGGATGTCCTGCACCACACCCTTCAGCTTCAGTTTGCGCACGTTCTTCTGACGCTCGTGCTGTACGTAGATGTGCTGACCGTGGACTTTCACCTTCACGGGCAAGCCCTTGCAGGCCTGCTTTACGGCAGTCACCGCGTCCAGTCCCTCGACCTTCGCCTTTGTCGTCAGGTCTTCCAGCCCGTCAGAAACGATATTGATTGAGTATTCGGTTTGGCTTTGCTCAATGTCCTGGAGAACGGAAAGGAGAGAAACTGCCTTTTGCGCGGACAAGGGATTCAACGTTAGGCACAAAAGAGCCAGAAAAAATAGCATCCGCTTCATTACTCGTCCTCCTCATCGTTAACAGATTCCACAAAGATGGTGTCCTCTTGCAGCGTCAGATGCAGGTAATCGAACATATTAAGGTGGTCGATGAACGTTGTGAGGGAGTCGGCGGGGTTCCACGAAGTGATTATTTTCATCTCACGCAGTTCCTCATCACGGAAGCGGACTGCCTTACCGTAATATGATGATACGACAGTGAGAAGGCTGTCGAGGCGCACGTCGGAGAAACGGACGGGAGTTGACATTTGACGTTTGACATTTGATAATTGACAATTCGCCTGTTCCGTCGGTTGCTCTTTTGCAGGAGAAAAAGTATGCCATGCTGCGAAGGCAATGCCGCTAAGGAAAACAGCGGCAAGGGAGATGGCAGCAATCTTTTGAAGTGAAGAACGAAGAGTGAAGAGTGAAGATTTTTGGGGGGTACTCTTTACTTTCTCCATCACTTTCTCGGTGAAGTCCTGGGACAGTTTCATCTGTTGGGCCTTCTCATCCTGACGGTGCAAGGCTTCGAGCAACTCGGGATGTGCCTTGGGGATTTCATTGGTATTCATGGCGTAATCGTTTTATGTTCACAAACAATTTCTTACGTATGCGATGCAGACGACTGGTGAGAGCCGACACTGCACGGGCGGTACTTGCTTTATCCGTCATTCCAAAGATAAAGGCAATATCGCTCAAAGATTGTCCGTCGTTATAAAACAATTGCAGAAGCATGCGTTCCTCGGGCCTAAGCTGTTCGAGTGCACAATCCAAGAGTTCCCCAAGGTCAGGGCCTTCTTCTGAAAGCAGACGTTCCAGCGCTGCATCGGTAGTAGCACTGATTGTCTCCTGGCTTTCGTCCATGGAAATAAACGTAGGATGGTGCTTACGCAAGTGGTGTGAAACGGTATAAAAGGCGATGCGCTGCAGCCATACGGTAAAGGATGCTCGCCGGGCATCGAAGTCGTTCAGTCGCTGGTAGGCTGCCAGCAATGTGTCCTGTACAATCTCCTCCGCTTCTTCCCGAACAGGAATCATACGCCCTACGAAGTGCAAAAGTGGGCTGGCATGTCGCTCCACCAAGAGGGTGAAGTCCTCCTGTTGACCTTCCAATACCCGCCGAATGAGTACCTCATCGCTTCTGTTTTTCTCTGCTTGCATATATAAATAACGGACTTTCTACTTATATATTACCGCTTTTGGCCAAAATGTCACGCGCTCAACATGGTTTTTTCTTGTTGAACGACAATTTTTATCCGTAAAGCCACAAAAAGCCCTCGGCAAAGCCCGGAAATGGGTGCCGAGGGTGAATATCTGAATTAGGTAATAATGTCAGAAGGAAGTCAGCCTGTAGGTCTTGCCGGGGATGGTGTTCAGGTCGTACTCATAGACTTTCTGCAGGGGAAGAGGCTTGAAATCCGAGAGTTCTGGGGAACGGAGCGGCTCGCGGATGTCGGCTGGAGCAAAAAGCTCGTTGGGACAACTGCCGGAAGCTTCCTTCAGTCCTTTTCCCTTCAGGGGGACATACGACCGTAGGCGCAATGTTCCGCCTATGGTGGAAAGAATGTTGGCCGAACGGAGCTTACCCTGGTTCCACGTCTCATCTACAATAAAGCCTCCGCGTGCACGAAGTCCCTTTACACTACCCTCTTGCCAGGCATCGGGCAAGGCAGGCAACAGGTGGACAGCTCCGTCGTGACTCTGCACCAGCATCTCGCAGATACCGGCTGATACACCGAAGTTGCCGTCAATCTGGAAGGGCGGGTGCGCATCGAAGAGGTTGGGGTATGTACGGCCATCCGGGAACTGACGCGCCTTGGAGTCGTCGGGCAACAGGTGCAGCATATTCTTGATGATGGTGAAGGCATGATTGCCATCGAGCATACGCGCCCAGAAGTTGGTCTTCCATCCTAAGCTCCAGCCCGTGGCCTTGTCGCCGCGCTGTTTCAGGGTGTTGGCAGCAGCCGTGAAGAGGTCGGGATGTGAATAGGGTGAAATCTGATTCGAAGGATAAAGTCCGTAGAGATGCGAGATATGACGGTGTTCGTCCCTTGGGTCGTCGGCATCGATAAGCCATTCCTGCAACTGGCCGTAGCGACCGATCTGCATGGGAGGGAGTTTGGAGAGTTGAGAGTTGAGAGTTGAGAGTTGAGAGTTGTCTTTACCTAAGATCTTGGCGGCTTGGGCGGTGGCGGAGAGTACATCGAAGGCAATCTGGTTGTCCATTGTGGAGCCGGCACATACGTTTGTTCCCTTGCCTTGCGGACCATGTTCGGGTGAAACGGTGGGAACGGTCACCAGCCAGCCGGCAGCATTCTTCAGCTCGCCATCCTTGGGGTACTCCTGCATATAGTCGAGCAGGAAGTCGGCAGCACCCTTCATAATGGGATAGTATGCTGCCAGGAACTCCTTATCGCCGGTAAACAGGTAATGTTGCCAGATGTGGGTAGTCAGCCAGGCACCTCCTGTGGGGAACATACCCCAGGGTGTTGCGTCCACGGGACCTGCTATGCGCCAGAGATCCGTATTGTGGTGCGCCACCCATCCCTGACAGCCGTACATCTCGCGGGCAGTCTTGGCTCCCGTCTCGCTCAGGTCGCGAATCATCGAGAACAACGGCTCTTGCGTCTCGGCAAGGTTACCCACAAGGGCAGGCCAATAGTTCATCTCGGCATTGATATTGATGGTGTACTTCGAGTCCCAGGGAGCATTCAGCTTATCGTTCCATACGCCTTGCAAGTTGGCAGGCTGTCCGCCGGGCTGACTGGAAGAGATAAGCAGATAGCGACCGTATTGCATCATCAGTGCCACAAGGTCGAGGTCGGTGGCATCTTTCTCGAAGGCAGCCACACGCTGGTCGGTCTCCAAGCCGGAGTTCACCGACTTAGGCAACGTCAGGCTTACGCGGTTATACTGCTCCTGGTATTTCTTTATGTGGCTGGCCAGCAAACTCTTGTATGATTTGCCCCTCACGGCAGCTATCCGCGCATTGTTCTTCTTGCGAGGGTCTCCACTCACATCGTGGTAGTTGACGAAATTGGTAGCAGCAGATATAACTATTGTAGCCCAGGACGCATTCTTCAGCGAAATCGACTTTGTATCATAGGCAATCAGCCATCCATCCGATTCAATATGAAAATGGCATTCTGCAGTCAGTCCTGCATTGATACCTTCCTGATCAACGCCATGCACCGTGGCCCAAAGATTCTGTTCAATCGGACCTGGTACCATCCAGCCTAACGCTGCATCTGTTTCGTACTTCAACTGGCTATCGAAATACATCTCAAATGCCAATGCTTTACTTTTGCTGGCTTCAAGATGGATAACGATGACACTATCGGCTTGTGAGGCAAAGACGGTACGCTTGTACTTCACCCCTTTGTATTTATATGAGGTAGTGGCGGTGGCATCGCTTAGGTTCAGCGCCCGCTCGTATTGACTTACGTTTTTGTGCCCCAGGGAAAGTTTCAGGCTTCCCAAAGGCAGGAAACGCATACCATGCGGTCCTTTTACGAAATGGCGGTCAAGGAGTTTCGTCGCCTCGAACTCCTTCCCTTCGAAGATAAGGCGACGTACCTCGGGCAAAGCTGCCAACGACTCGTGACTGTTATTGTCGTGCGGCGAACCGCTCCAGAAGGTCTCCTCGTTCAGTTGTATCTCCTCGGTATCTGTGCTGCCATAGACCATTGCACCCATGTGGCTGTTACCGACAGGTAATGCCTCCAGCCAGTGTGAGGCAGGTTTTGCATACCATAATCTCTGATTCTGCGCCATAGCCGGGATGCACATCAGCGCCAGCAAAAAAACAAAACAGACTTTCTTCATAAGAAAAATTTTTAACGATAACGATAACGTTAACGATAACCTTTTATTCTTTTAATCTTTTAATCTCAATGCTAACCTCTAACCGCTAAACGATAACAGTTTAGAGTTTAGAGTTTAGGGTTTAGAGTCAGTTTATAGAGTTTAGAGTAGCAGGTTTGAAGTACTATTTTACTCCGCCAGTGGCGGCACTATTTACTTTTTAAACTGTCTCTCAACTTTAAACTATCAACTCTC
>CADAWW010000050.1 GCA_902791675.1 uncultured Bacteroidales bacterium | reverse complement strand
ACAAACAATTGTTAGGCCAGGTTTGTGCTAAAATTCGTTCTTTCCGTAAGCCTGAACCTTATAAGGGTAAGGGTATTCTGTTCGTTGGTGAGCAGATTCGTAGAAAGTCTGGTAAGTCTGCCGGTGCTAAGTAATATTAAAACTGTAAGATCATGACAAGTAAATTAGAAAGACGAATTAAGATTAAGTACAGAGTACGTAATAAGATTTCTGGTACTGCTGAGCGTCCTCGCATGTCAGTTTTCAGAAGCAACAAGCAGATATACGTACAGATTATCAATGATTTGACCGGTACAACACTGGTTTCAGCTTCTTCACTTGGTATGGAGGCTTGTCCTAAGAAGGAACAGGCTGCCAAGGTTGGTGAGCTGGCCGCTAAGAAGGCTTTGGAGGCAGGTATAACCTCTGTTGTCTTTGACCGTAACGGTTATCTGTATCATGGTAGAGTTAAGGAAGTTGCTGATGCAGCACGTAACGGTGGACTTAAATTCTAAATGATTATGGCAATTAATAAAGTTAAGATAAATAGCGATATCGAGTTGAAGGACAGATTGGTTGCTATCAATCGTGTAACCAAGGTCACCAAGGGTGGTCGTACCTTCACCTTCTCTGCCATCGTAGTAGTTGGTAACGAGAATGGTATTATCGGTTGGGGTCTTGGTAAGGCCGGTGAAGTAACAGCAGCCATTGCCAAGGGCGTTGAGTCTGCCAAGAAGAATTTGGTTCAGGTTCCTGTTCTGAAGGGTACTGTACCCCATGAGGCTACAGCTAAGTTCGGTGGTGCCGAGGTATTGATTATGCCTGCTTCTACCGGTACTGGTGTTGTTGCCGGTGGTGCTATGCGTGCCGTTCTTGACAGTGTAGGTGTAACAGACTGTCTGGCTAAGTCTAAGGGTTCTTCTAACCCCCATAACTTGGTTAAGGCTACCATCGCTGCCCTTTGTGACATGCGTGATGCCAGAACAGTTGCAGCCAACCGTGGTGTTAGTGTTGAAAAAGTATTTAGAGGATAAGGAGGAAATAAATTATGGCAACTATTAAGGTAAAACAAGTTAGAAGCAGAATTCATGCTCCTCGTACTCAGAAGGCCACTCTTGATACACTTGGTCTGAGAAAAATGAATCAGGTTGTTGAGGTTGAGGATACACCTTCTACCCGTGGTCTTATTAATACTGTTCATCACTTGGTTAAGGTGATTGACTAATTTAAAATCAACATTTAAATTGGATTTAAGTTATGAAATTAAATAATTTGAAACCCGCTGCAGGTTCTACTCACAGCCGTAGAAGATTAGGTCGCGGACCTGGTTCTGGTTTGGGCGGTACTTCTACACGTGGTCATAAGGGAGCCAAAGCACGTTCCGGTTATAAGAATAAGATCGGATTTGAAGGTGGTCAGATGCCTTTGCAGCGTCGTCTGCCTAAGTTCGGATTCAAGAATATCAATCGTGTAGAATATCAGCCAGTAAACCTTTCTACAATTCAGGCGCTGGCTGAGAAGCTGAATCTTACTAAGATCGGTGTAGAAGAACTGGCTGAAGCTGGTTTGGTAAATGCAAGGGGCTTGGTTAAGATTCTTGGCAACGGCAAGCTGACTGCTAAGGTTGAGGTTGTTGCTAATGCCTTTTCTAAGACTGCAGAGGCCGCTATTCAGGCCGTTGGTGGAACCGCTACTAAATTGTAATTCTGATGAAGAAGTTTATTGAAACTCTTAAGAACATATGGCGTGTTGAGGATTTGAGAACTCGAATCCTCATCACCCTTGCTTTTGCTGCAATGTACCGTTTCGGTTCATTCATTGTGTTGCCCGGTATCAATCCTGAGGCCTTAACAGCACTGCGTGAGCAGACCAATACGGGACTTATGTCTCTGTTGAATATGTTCTCTGGAGGAGCTTTCTCCAATGCTTCTATCTTTGCATTGGGTATCATGCCTTACATCTCTGCATCAATTGTTATCCAGTTGTTTGCTTTCGTTGTACCTTATTTCCAGAAGTTACAGCGTGAGGGCGAGAGCGGGCGCAGAAAGATGAATCAGTATACCCGTTATCTGACCATCATCATTCTGCTTTTCCAGGCTCCTTCCTATCTTATTAACTTGCGTATACAGTCTGCAGGTGCCCTGAATCCTTCTTTGGACTGGACATTGTTTATCCTGTCAAGTTCTATCATTCTTGCTGCAGGTAGCATGTTCATCCTCTGGATTGGTGAGCGTATCACCGACAAGGGTATCGGTAACGGTGTTTCTCTTATCATTATGTTGGGTATTATTGCCCGCTTGCCGAGTGCATTCGGACAGGAACTGGCAAATCGTTTGTCTAACATGGCCGGTGGTGGTCTTGTTATGCTGATTATCGAATTGATGCTCTTGTTCGTAGTTATACTGGCAGCTATCATGCTGGTACAGGGAACACGCAAGGTACCCGTGCAGTATGCAAAGCGTATGTATGCCGGTCAGCAGGTAGGCGGTGTTCGTCAGTATATCCCTCTGAAGGTGTTTGCTGCTAACGTAATGCCTATCATCTTTGCACAGGCTATTATGTTCATTCCTATTACCTTGTTGGGCCTGTTGGCTGACGGACAGAATGCTTCACCAGTCCTGATGGCATTGTCAGACCATACAAGTTGGGCATATAACCTGTTGTTTGCATTGCTGATTATTGCCTTTACCTATTTCTACACTGCTATTACGCTGAATCCTACTCAGATGGCTGAGGATATGAGACGTAACAACGGTTTCATTCCCGGTGTCCGTTCAGGTAGTGATACGGCCAAGTACATTGATAGAATTATGGACCACATCACACTGCCCGGTTCTCTGTTCCTGGCAGCTATTGCATGTATGCCCGCATTTGCAGGTCTGTTGAAAGTTACACCCGAGTTCGCTCAGTTCTTTGGAGGTACATCACTCTTGATTTTGGTTGGTGTAGTATTGGATACACTCCAGCAGATTGAGAGCCATTTGTTGATGAGACATTATGATGGCCTTTTGAGCTCTGGTAGAATTCATGGCAGGTCTGGTATCTCTGCCCATTAAAGATTATAAATGATCTTTCTAAAGACAGAGGATGAGATAGAATTGATGCGTGCTGCTAACCTGTTGGTTGGTGACACACTGGCAGAAATCGCCAAGATGGTTAAGCCAGGTGTGACAACCGTACAGATGAACAGCGTAGCAGAAGAGTATATTCGTGATCACGGAGCAGTGCCCACCTTCTTGGGTTTCCCTAATCCTTACGGTGGTCCGTTCCCGGCATCTATCTGCACATCAGTAAATGATGTTGTAGTGCACGGAGTTCCGAACGATACACCACTGGAGGAAGGTGACATTGTTTCTGTTGATTGCGGGACCTTATTGAACGGCTTTAATGGTGATTCCTGTTACACATTCTGTGTAGGTGAAGTTTCCGAAGAGGTGAAAGCCTTGTTGCAGAGAACCAAAGAAGCGTTATATAAAGGTATAGAGGCAGCCTTACCCGGTAAGCGTATCGGTGATATCGGTGCCTCGGTACAAGAACACTGCGTAAGTGCAGGCTATGGAGTTGTAAAAGAATTTGTCGGTCACGGAATAGGAAAGGATATGCATGAGGATCCTCCAGTGCCTAACTATGGCAGAAGAGGAAACGGTCCGATGATAAAAAACGGTATGTGCATAGCTATCGAGCCTATGATAACGTTGGGAGATCCAGCGATATATATGATGCCGGACAAGTGGACAATCAAAACACGCGACGGAAAGGTCGCCGCTCATTTTGAGCATACTATTGCAATCCATAAAGGTAAGTTTGATATTTTATCATCATTCGAGAAAATAGAAAGAGAATTGAATAAGAATTAAGTATGGCAAAGCAGGCTGTAATAGAACAAGACGGTGTAATTGTTGAGTCACTCTCTAATGCAATGTTCCGCGTTGAACTGGAGATTGGTCAGAAGATAATCTGTAATATCTCAGGTAAAATGAGAATGCATTACATAAAGATATTACCTGGAGACAAGGTAAAGGTTGAAATGTCACCTTACGACTTGACAAAAGGCCGCATTGTATTTAGATATAAATAAAACATCAATATGAAAACAAGAGCTTCTTTAAAGAAACGTACCCCAGAGTGTAAGATTGTTCGTCGCAAGGGTCGTTTGTATGTTATTAACAAGAAAAACCCCAAGTACAAGATGCGTCAGGGTTAATCATTATTGCAAAAGAAAAAGTTATAGTATATGGCAATTAGAATTGTTGGTGTAGATTTGCCTCAGAATAAAAGAGGCGAAATTGCTTTGACCTACATTTATGGTATAGGTCGTAGTAGCTCAGGCAAAATCCTGGAGAAAGCTGGTGTCGACAAGGACAAGAAGGTTTGCGATTGGACCGATGACGAGGCTGGTAAGATCCGTGAGATTATTGGCGCTGAATACAAAGTTGAAGGTGATCTCCGTTCAGAGGTCACAATGAACATAAAGCGCCTGATGGATATCGGTTGCTATCGTGGTGTTCGTCATCGTAACGGTTTGCCCGTTCGTGGTCAGAGTACAAAGAACAATGCTCGTACACGTAAGGGTAAGAAAAAGACTGTTGCAAATAAGAAAAAGGCCACTAAGTAAAGTTTAAAGTCTAAAGTTTAAAGTTTATAGTTATGGCAAAGAAAACAGTTGCTGCAAAGAAGAGAAACGTAAAGGTTGACGCAATGGGTCAGCTTCACGTTCATAGCTCATTCAATAATATTATTGTATCTTTGGCTAATAGCGAGGGTCAGGTTATTTCCTGGTCTTCTGCCGGAAAGATGGGTTTCCGTGGCTCAAAGAAGAATACTCCTTATGCTGCTCAGATGGCAGCTCAGGATTGCGCCAAGACCGCTTATGATCTGGGCTTGCGCAAAGTGAAAGCTTATGTTAAGGGTCCCGGTAATGGCCGTGAGTCTGCAATCCGTACTGTACATGGTGCAGGTATTGAGGTTGTAGAGATCGTTGACGTTACTCCATTGCCACACAATGGCTGCCGTCCTCCTAAGCGTCGTAGAGTTTAATAAATGGCGTTATTTCGTAATAACGTTATATCGTAATAACGAAAAATAAATAGCATAAATTATGGCTAGATATATTGGACCTAAATCAAGAATTGCCCGTCGTTTTGGCGAGGCTATCTATGGACCTGACAAGGTGTTGTCAAAGCGCAATTTCCCTCCTGGTCAGCATGGTAATAACCGTCGTCGTAAGACTTCTGAGTATGGCGTGATGCTTGCTGAGAAGCAGAAGGCTAAGTATACATACGGTGTTTTGGAGAAGCAGTTCCGTAACATGTTTGAGAAAGCTGCCCGTACCAGTGGTATTACCGGTGAGATTCTGCTGCAGAATCTGGAGTGCCGCCTGGATAACATCGTTTACCGTCTGGGTATTGCTCCTACTCGTGCCGCTGCCCGTCAGCTGGTTAACCACAAGCACATTGTCGTTGACGGAAAAGTTGTAGGTATTGCATCTTATTCTGTTGCACCTGGTCAGATTGTCGGTGTACGCGAGCGTGCTAAGAGTCTTGAGGTAATTGAGAATGCATTGGCCGGTTTCAACCACAGCAAGTATCCTTGGTTGGAGTGGGATGAGAACCAGAAGGCCGGTAAGTTGCTTCACAAGCCTGAGCGTGCAGACATACCTGAGACCATTAAGGAGCAGTTGATCGTTGAGTTGTACTCTAAATAAAAATTAAGGATGGCGATATTAGCATTTCAAAAACCTGATAAGGTAATAATGTTGGAGGCTGACGAAAAGTACGGCAAGTTCGAATTTCGTCCTCTTGAGGGTGGTTTTGGTACTACCGTAGGTAATGCTTTGCGCCGCATTCTTCTCTCTTCATTAGATGGTTTTGCCATTAACACGGTAGCAATCTCGGGTGTTGAACATGAGTTCGCTACAGTACCTGGAGTTAAGGAGGATGTTACCAACATTATTCTGAATCTGAAACAAGTAAGATTCAAACAAATTGTAGAAGAATTCGAGAACGAGAAGATTAGTGTCACTGTTGAGAATGTTACAGAACTCAAGGCTGGTGACTTTAATAAGTATCTGACTGGATTTGAAGTGTTAAACCCTGAATTGGTTATTTGCCATCTAGATTCAAAAGCTAGTATGCAGATGGAGATTAGCATTAATAAAGGTAGAGGCTATGTTCCTGCAGAAGAGAATAAGGCCTTCTGTACTGATGTTAATGTTATTCCCATTGATTCAATTTACACTCCTATCAGAAATGTAAAGTACGCAGTAGAGAACTTCCGTGTTGAGCAGAAGACTGACTACGAGAAACTCGTACTCGAAATTACTACTGATGGTTCCATTCACCCAAAAGTGACGGTAATGAAGAGTTCGATGAAGAAATCCTACATATGCGCCAGTTGCTGAAGACCAAACTTGTTGATATGGACCTTTCTGTACGTGCCCTCAACTGTTTGAAGGCTGCAGATGTAGATACCCTTGGTGATCTGGTTCAGTACAACAAGACTGACCTTCTTAAGTTCCGCAACTTTGGTAAGAAATCGCTCACGGAGCTTGATGATTTGCTCGAGAGTCTGAATCTGTCGTTTGGAACTGATATTTCTAAGTATAAATTAGATAAAGATTAAAAACAATGAGACATAATAAGAAATTCAATCATCTGAGTCGTACTGCATCACATAGATCAGCTATGTTGAGTAACATGGCCGTATCTTTGATTATGCACAAAAGAATCACTACGACTCTCGCCAAGGCAAAGGCCTTGAAGAAATATGTAGAGCCCCTGATTACTAAATGTAAGCAGGACACTACTAATTCACGTCGTGTCGTATTTAGCTATCTTCAGGACAAGAAGGCTATTACTGAGTTGTTCACTGTAGTTGCCCAGAAGGTCGGTGACCGTCCCGGTGGTTATACCCGTATCATCAAGACCGGTTTCCGTGCTAATGATGCTGCACCTATGTGTTTCATCGAGCTCGTTGACTTTGATGAGAATATGGCTAAGACCGTTAAGAAGGCTAAGCGTACACGCCGTTCTTCGAAGAAGGCTGCTGAGGCACCCGCAGAGGCTCCTGTGACAGAAGCTCCTGTAGTTGAAGAAGCTCCCGTAGCAGAGGCTGAGGCTCCTGCAAAGGAAGAAGCACCTGCTGAATAATTCTAAATTGCAATAATGTGAAGCCGCCCGTCCGTGAAGGATTGAGCGGCTTTTTTTTTCTAGGTTTTCTGGATTTTCTGGATTTTCCAGATTATCTAGATTGTCTAGAATCTCTAGTTCAAAGTTACTTTCGCTCGGGAATAAAAATAAAATTGCTTTTATTTTGTATTCCGCTCGCTTATTTGTAACTTTGCAATGAAAAAAGTAAATAGAATACGTATGAAGGTGTTTTTTAGATTATTATATTGCTTCTGCTTTCTGGCAATCTTGTCATCCTGTGTGTCAGATAAAAAGATGATATATCTGCAAGGTGCTACTGATGCATATGCTGTTCCAAAGGAGTTGGAGGCAAACTTTGAACTTAAGGTTGAACCCGATGATCAGCTGGCGATATCCATAACAAGCAAGGATCCTGAACTGGTGCAGCGTTTCAATAATAACACGCTGATTGGTGGCGGAAACAATCCTGCGATAGGAACAAATACCGTAAATGTACAGTCCGGTGTTTCATATTTTCAGGTAGATAAGAACGGCTGCATCGAATTCCCTATTTTCGGGACTGTCAGTGTGGGGGGACTTACTACCACGGAGATATCCGCGATGATACAAAAGCGCATCAAAGACTATATCAATGACGCTGTGGTTAATACCAGAATCATGAGCTTTAAGGTAACAGTGATGGGTGATGTGAAGACTCCAGGTACTCAGACTTATCAAGGAGAGCGATTGACTATCCTGGAAGCCTTGGGCAAGGCCGGTGACTTGAATAACAGCGCGCGACGCGACCATATTCTGGTGCTTCGTGAAGAGAATGGCAAACGTGTAGCTTACGAGGTTAACCTGCTTGATCAGGAGAGTGTATTCAAATCACCTGCTTATTACCTGCAGCAGAACGATGTCGTTTATGTCCGTCCCAATAAGAGTCAGCGTGTGAAGGGTAGTACCAGTTACACATGGCTGACTGTAGGAAGTACCGTTGTGGGTATGGTCGTGTCTGTTGTATCTTTGGTTGTCGCACTTAAGAAATGAAATCAACTACTATGGAATACAGATCAACAGGAACACAGCCTGGACCCCGTCAGCGTATGACAAGCAAGGGTACAGAAGAGATGTTCTCCCTACGTGATATTCTAGATACAGTGCTGGATAATTGGAAGTGGTTCTTGCTTTCTGCAATTGTCTGTGTAGGTCTTGCCCGTTTGTATCTGGCAAGCCGTTCATACGTATTCCAGCGTCAGGCCATGATGTTGGTTAAGGATGATCCCGGCGGCTCTAGCGGAAGACGCTCTAATATCAGCACAGATGCCTTGATGCAGCTGAACGGTGTCTTGGCCGGAACGAGTGTGAAGAATGAGGTATATATTCTGCATTCTTTCCAACTCTCGAAGGAGGTGGCAAAAAATCTGCATCTGGATGTGATGTACAACTTCAAGAAGGGCCTGAAGAATATTTCTTTGTACAACAACCGACCTGTCACGGTTGAGTTCTTGCAGCCTTTCACGGTTCCAGTGACCTTTTATATGGATATCAAGAATGCACATGAATGTGCTATTCATGATGTAAAGATGGGTATTCCCATGAAAGAGTCACCCTATACTGGCAATGTTTCCATTGGGCAAACGCTACAGACTCCCTTCGGAAAACTCGTTGTAACGCCTATGGGCGGGAATCTGAAGAAGTTTATTGGAAAGACGATCAAGATTACCCGCATAAGTATGGATGATGCTGCCATTATGATCATGAATAAATGCAGCAGCAGCGAACTGGATAAGGAAAGTACCCTGGTCCGCATTACTTGTAACGATACCAGTATAGAGCGAGCTGACGATATCTTGTCCGGTCTCCTGGAGGCCTACAAGCAGAGCATCATAGAAGATAAAAACCAGATTGCCCAGAGTACTGCAGCCTTTATCGAGTCACGTATTCAACTCATCCATGAGGAACTTAGTGACGTTGAAGGAAAGATGGCTGATTTTAAGCAGAATAGCGGTCTGATGGATATAAAGGCTAATTCCGAGGCTTTCCTGTCCCAGAGTACAGCTGCCCGTCAGCGTACTATCCAGGCTGAGATGCAATATAGCATGGTGCAGTTCCTGGTGGATTATCTGGTTGAGAACAGCAAGGGCCATACCCTCATTCCCTCTATGGGCGGTATAAACGACAATGGCATTCAGGCACAGATTACCCAGTATAACCAGATGATGCTTAACCGCAACAAGCTGGCTGAAAATACCAGCGAGTCCAGTCCGGCTCTCAAGGAACTAGACAGTAACCTCTCCCAGATGCATGCAGCTGTGCTGGCTTCACTAAAAGGATACAGCAGCAGCCTTAAGCTGCAGTTGGATAAGTCTAAAAACGAGGAGAACAAACTCCTTGGTACTATTAATACCGTTCCTCAGAAAGAGAAGCAGGCGATAGATATCATGCGTCAGCAAGTCCTTAAGGAAACGCTCTATACCTTCCTGCTTAACAAACGTGAGGAGACAGCTCTTCAGCTGGCTATAACAGAGGCCAACATACGTATTGTCGAGCATCCCTTCGGCAGTAAGGTTCCCGTTGCTCCCCGTAAGCTTGTCATCTCCCTTTTTGCCTTAATTCTGGGTCTTATCATACCCTTCACATTCTTCCAGATAAAGGAAAGGCTGAATATGAGTGTCCGCGGACGTAAGGATATCGAGACCTATACCACTATTCCTATTTTAGGAGAGGTTCCTCATAGGAAGAGCAGCATCAGTGACTCGGATATCGTGGTATCTGCTCAGAGTGATGATGTGATAGGGGAGGCCTTCCGTCTGCTGCGTTTCAGCATGACATTTATTAATAAGGATGCACGCATTATCATGTTCACCAGTACAATGCCTGGTGAAGGCAAGACGTTCATAAGCAGAAACTTTGCTGCGACACTGGGTATGGCCGGCAAGAAGGTCGTGCTGGTTGATACAGATATCCGTAAGCGTACACAGAGCAAACTGTCTGCCAGGGGACGTAACCAGGGACTTACTTCCTACCTCTCGGGGGCTGTCAATGATGTAACGACTTTGGTTGTACCGCAAGATGCCAAATGCAACCTTGATATGCTGCCTGCGGGTATCACACCTCCCAATCCTGCTGAGTTGCTGATGAGTGACCGTCTTGAACAGTGTATGGAGGAACTGAAGAAGCACTATGATTACATTGTGGTAGATAATGTTCCTGCCCAGGTAGTGGCTGATGCCGGTATTGTAAACAGAATAGCAGATCTTACTATCTATGTCATTCGTGAGAGTAAGATCGACCGCAGGTATCTGCCTGAGTTGGAACGCCTGCATCTGGAAGGGAAGTTCAACCATCTGTGCATCGTCCTGAACGACTGTCAGAACCGGAACAAGAAGTATGGCTACGGTTACGGCTATGGCTACCGCGATGAGGTGAAAGAGAAATCGTGGTTAGCTAAGCTGTTCGGCAAATCATCCAAAAGGCGTTAGTTATATCCTTTGTATTTCCGCCATGCAAATTGTGTGAGCCTGTACCACGGGTTCCAAAGAACCTCTCTGTGGTAGTGCGAGATGAACCGCCAGTTGCGGAACGTCTTTTGCCAGAAGTTCCCCCATTTGTCTTGCCTGAGGTGATTCCGCTCATCTGTATGTCCGAAGTTCCCAGCCTGCAGAACCTCTGAGAGTAGGAACTGACCTTCTTCTGGACAAGGTGGCAGTATCATACGTTCTTCCTGTAGTCCATAAACAGCCTGAAGTACGTACATGAGTGCCTGGCAGAAACGTTCCATGTGCAGTTTCTTAACCATAAGAACTGTTTCCGGGATGTACTGTATCACTTCGTCTTGCTGGAGCAGATAGTAATAATCCATTATCTGACGGAGACCGATTCCCTCGTTAAAGAGATGACGGTAGATGTGTGTCAGCTGGAAGAGCATGTTAACCTGTAATGGCGGTATTCTCATCTCTCCTTCTTCTGTTGCTATGGGGGGCGTTGAGAATATCTCCCCGGCATGTTGTTCAAAATATCGTCTCAGCCTTCTGTTGTCAAAAGGGTTATACATAAAACTGGGTATGGTATGTACTTCTATGCTACACCCTTTCTTTACTGGGAATTCCATCTCCACCCACTGAATACGGATATGGGGGAAGAATTTCCTGACATAGCTGATAATCTTCTCGCGTGAGCCCTCCAGCCAGACATCAACATCGCCTGGATGCCGTAACAGCGGATCGGGGTAGAGAAGGGCATTACCCTGTCCTTTCAGGATAACATTCCTGAAACCCGCCTGCATGAACTTCTTACCGGCCCATACGGCATTGTGTGTGGCTTCCCTGCTGTCGTGTCTGATCTTCTCTGTGGTAGCCAGCCAGTCCACGAAAACCTTGCGTGGAGGGCGTTGTCCGGCCGGAAGCTTGTCCAGTGCAGCAAAAAGAGGTCCTGCAATGGTATGCTTGTTGGCCATGCTGAATAGGGACTTCCATTCCTGTTCTGTCGGTGCACAGGGAAGACTCTCAGCATTTCCTACGGAAATCCTGGTCAGTGCAAGGAATAATGTCAGTTCTCTGTTCATCTCTGTTAGAATTTTAATATTCAGGAGTTATAGAATGAAGTTAAATAGGGAGTTATGCGCTGCGCCCAGGAAGTTAAGCCAGCAAGCTGGCAGGACGTTTGTTCTGCACGTGTAAAACCGTTGTCCTTTTATAACTTCCCTTTTAACTTCCAATTTAACTTCCCTTTTAACTTCCTTTTTAACTTCCGAAAGTTGAATTAGAATTTCTTTCCGAATATTATGCTCACAAAAGTAAGGAAGAGCACTTTGCAGTCGAACCACCATGAGCGGTTCTTCAGGTAGTACAGATCCAGTTCCAGGCGGCGGAGCATCTTCTCCATCGTATCGGTGTATCCGTAGTTGAGGGTTGCATAGCTGGTAACGCCAGGTCTTATCTGGTACAGGAAAGCATATCTGGGGTCATGCTCCATAATCTGGTCGATATAGAACTTCCTTTCCGGACGGTAGCCTATGAATGCCATATCTCCGATAAACACGTTCCAGAGTTGCGGCAGCTCATCCAAATGATGAGCCCGAAGCCATCCGCCTATCCTTGTCAGGCGTGGGTCGGTCTGACCGTTGGCATGACTGAGTGCAGGTCCTGCTGCCTCAGCATCAACTCTCATAGAGCGGAACTTGTAGATCTGGAACGGACGGCCAAAACGACCGATTCGCTCTTGTTTATAGATGGCAGGTCCTCCGTCGTCCAGTTTGATAAGGATGTAGCATAACAAGAATAACGGAGCGAATAATATCAGACAACAGGCGGAAGCCACGAAGTCCAGGATTCTTTTTGTTACGCGGCCGAATCCCGACATACCATCAGCAATAAACTCTTGCGTATCGCCTGAGAGCATGTCAGAAGAAAGGCCCATCGTTCCGAAATTCCTTATTTTCTTCTCCAAGGTATCCTTGGGGATGTTTGCCTCCCATGCTTCACGGCCATATTCCTTATTCCATTGCTCATGTGCATATGCTGCTTCGTGTCGGGTAATGCACCAGTCAATGACGAAGACACAGATTCCCCAGGCTATTAAATCAATAAAGAGGGTTAGGGTCTTTCCTAAGCCAAAATACATGCTTACAAGATTGAGTGCCGTGAAGGCCAGAATGATCAGTGTGATAGTCCAGGGAATGAACTTCTCGGGCATTCCTGTGCGTATCAGACGATGCTGCATCTGGTTCTTGTCCGGTGTAAGGATACCTCTGTTCTCGATAATACGGCTCTTCAGCACACGTACGGCATCCAGGGCCGGAACAAAGGTAATACCTATGCATACCATGACAGCTTCTTCCGGAAGCCGGCCACCGCATTGCCTTGTCAGGCCAATAGCCAGATAACTGAGAATGTATCCCAATATATAGTTACCCGAGCTGCCCATCAGTGTCTTCTCCCACCTTTTGTCGAATTTCTTACATAGCGTGAAGGGAAGGGTAACACCAATGGTTGCCGAGGCAATAATCGTACTCAGGGCATGATTTCCATAAATGCTCAGCAGCAGGAAAAGAACCACCAGCAACGTACCGGTTCCCGTGGTGACTCCATCGGGGCTGTCTGTAATCGAGGGCAGTTCGGTAAGGTATATGGCTACAAAAAGCGTAAGGGGCATACCCAGCCACACGGGAATCTCATGGATACCGAACAGTCCGTACAGATTGTTAATCCATAAACCCGAGGCAGGGAACATTACGGCAGCAAGAAAGAGAATGAGAAACTTGTTTAGGGAACTCGTTCCGTGAAAATCGTCCTTCACTCCCATTAAATACAGAAAGGCTCCTCCTACAATAATCTGCAGGATGCGCATGGTTGTCGGCTCCACTTGCTGTCTAAGCTCTTCCATATTCAGCATATGGGGCAATGCGACGGTGATACACATGGAAATGAGCATGATAGGGAAGAGAGACAGTCCGCCCATCTCCATTCCCAGTATATCGTCCTTACTTTGTCTGAGATAAAGATATCCGTTATAGCTGATGATTCTCATTCTCTGCGTGATAAGTAAACTCAGCACAAAGGAAATGGCAAAGGGTATAGCTATAATAATCAATATGTCGTTCATCTGCGTAATAATGTTTCAAGTTTAAACTTAAGCATATCCCAGGCTTTGGGTATCAGACGGCGTATCAGGTAGAACCTTACAGGCTTGAATCCGTTGTCTCTGATAGCCCTTAATATGTTTTTGTTTCCGGTAATTATATTATGAATGGACTTGGTACTTTCGCCTCCCATTCTCATCTTTACGAAATAACGGTCCAGATAAGCGTTCCTGATCTGTCCCTTTTCTATGAAGCGTAGCATCAGTTCGAAGTCGGCAGAAACAGCATATTGCAGTTTAAAGGCACCGAAACGTTCGAACCAGATGCTTTTTACATAGAAAGTGGGGTGAGCAGGATGCCATCCGCTCAGGAACGCTCCACATTCATGTTGCGAACCCTTCCAGATACGCAGTATATTATTTTTGTCGTTTTCGTCTATAAAGACCAGGTTGCCATAAACACATTCCACATTTTTCCGGACGAAAGCATTAGCAATGTCTTCCACAACACGTTCATCGTGATAGAAGTCGTCGGAGTTCAGCACACCGATAATATCACCGCTTGCCATCCTGATGCCTTTGTTCATGGCATCGTAAATACCTTTGTCTGGTTCGCTTATCCAGTGCATCCGTCCCTTGAACTTTGGCTCATATTCACGTACAATGTCCATTGTCCCGTCTTTAGAGCCGCCATCCACGATGATACTCTCAATATCAGCATACGTCTGTGCAAGGATACTGTCCAGTGTATCTCTCAGCGTCTTCTCGCTGTTATATGTTGCCGTAATGATAGAAATCTTCATTGCCGTTCCTCCTGACTAATTACGTGCTTCCAAATATCTGTTAATTGAGGCCATATCTTTTCTGTGGTATACGAACCGTAAACCTTTTTCCCGGCTTTTTCTGACAGCTGCATTCTATAGGTATCGTCTTCATAGAGTACCTTTGCAGCTTTGGCTACTTCATCGGCATCCTGAGGCATGAAACAGATTCCGGCCTTTTCTCCTTCATATTCCAATATCTCGGGTATGGCTCCCACATTAGAGGAGGCCACGGCACATCCGCAGGCCATAGCTTCCAGAATAACGTTGGGGAACGCCTCTGTATAGCTGGGAAAGAGGAAAGTGTCTGCTTGCAGCATTTCTGTTATAACCTGGGTGTAGGCAATCTCCCCTGTCACATCCAACCACTTCCCGTCTTCTCTTTTTGTTGCCAAGGCTAACAACTTAGCTCTCATTTCGTCGGTACATTTGCCAACGATCCGGAGGGAAAGACCCGGCACTTGACTACAGCCTTCTACCAGTTCCGTTACCCCCTTTGTAGGAACCACATGCCCCACGAATAAAGCGGATTTGCGGTTACGTACAACCTGTCCCTTCTGTCTTTCCACTTCCTGCAGAAACGAATCGGAAACTGGGTTGGGAATATAGGCTATGTTCTGATAATGCCGGTCGGACAGCGCCTGGAACGAGTCCCGGTCTATCACAACCATCATGTCTGCCATGTTGAGAAGTCTTTTCAGAAGTCTGTACTCAAGTCCTTTCTCGTTTATGATACTTGGTACCCTTCCAAAATGAAGATGAACAATACTCCTTATTCCTCTTTTCTTCGCGGCATGTGTAAGAATAATATCTTTGATGAATCCCAGGTACCCGCTTGTGCAGATATGAATCACATCAGGCTTTTCTGACTTTATCTTTCTTAAAGCGTTAACCACGCTTCTTCCCACCTCTTTGATTCCTGTGTAATATCTCTTGAAGCCTCCTACGGTATATTCCTCAATATGTGTCTGACGGTCAAAGGATACCGGAACAATATCTATGCCGTTGCCTGTTTTCCGGTTGAAGGCCATGATATTGCGTGCCCATGTTCCAATGCCGCTGCTGACAACAGACGGCGTGTCAAGGTATGGAGTGCACAAGAGAACTTTCATATTCATGCTTTTGTTTTTGTGTTGGCAAAGAGCCGTTCCAGTTCTTCTCTTGAAAATCTTTCTTCTTCAGGATACAGGACAGACTCATGTTCCAATATCTGGTCAATAGTCCATTTGAATTTAATAGGCCTGGCTGGTACGCCTCCTACGATACAGTAAGGAGGAACATCTTTTGTTACAACGGCGCCCGCTCCAATAATAGCCCCACGCCCGATGGTAACACCGCATAATAATGTGACATTCCTGCCTATCCAGGCATCTGATTCGACGACAATATCCTTGTCCAGCCCCTGAGGCTTCTCGCAATCCTTAACAGACCTGTAGAACCTGCCTACAATCATGGCGTGATTACCTGTCGTGACACGCAAGCCTTCAGCAGATCCTGCATGAGGCTTCATGATAAAGCGTGCATGTGACGTCATTATATCGGCATTCTTTAATGCATTGTCTCCGTAGAGGAATACGTTCTCGGGGTTGCTGATCCGAAGGGGAGGTATTAGCGTAACGTCATCCGCTATATAACCGAATTTACTGCGGTTGCAACTACCGAAGTAGTCCCTGTACAGGCTGTAGAACCCTCTTATGAACCGATTGTTTTTAAGTCTCATAGCTTCACAGATTATAGGGTGTCACATTATTCTTTCCAATATGCAATATCTGAATGATAGGATGTCCGTTTCTCGGGTGGGGGAGGTGTCATGTAATCCGCCCCATACAAGAGGGACAGATAGGTATGATAGTCAGCAAATCCGCTGTATCTCTTCCCCTCGAACGCTATTTCTGTAAGGTTGTTGAACAGGTTCTTGGGGAACGGATTCTTGGCAAGCAGTCCCTGGCAGCATTCAAAAACTCTGGCATAGCCCTTTCCGTTGTGCTGCTGAATGAATCTGTTTATCGCCAATGCCCGTTTGCGGCTATGTCGGTAAAGCAGTCTGATAAAGACTAGCGCTACGTTGTTGTACCATTTGTGACTTCTTGAGAATCTGATACATGACAGCCGCAGCTTGTTTATCATAGACAGCCTCTTCCTGTTGAAGAGCTTCCAGGCGTCATCGTCATCGGGCACTTCGTCAACGGGGAATATATCAATGTTTATGCCAATGTTCTTCTGCTTGTTCTTCTTCTCTTTCACCAATGTCCGGTTGTCATAAACCTTTGCAAAGCAGTTTCTCCATTTTCCTGTCCTGTTCAACGAGGCTATTTGGAATCTGTCGAGGTAAACATCGGGAAAGAGGGCGTCCAGCCTTTCAAAGTCCTCTCTGAGCATGTAGATGTCGATGTCATCGTCCCAAGGAATATAGCCCTTATGGCGAACCGCTCCAAGCATGGTTCCGCAGGCCAGAGAATAGCGGATGCCCGTTTCCTGACAAAACGTGTTTATTGCATCCAGTATCTCTATCTGTATCTGCTTTCGCTCTTCAATTCCGATGACTCTCATAACGCAGGTTTACCTGATGTTTATGAACTCACGTAGTAAAGACGAGGATATACCTTCTGTCCTGGGGATAACAACCACCTCCTTATGGTGGGCTTTGCACCATTCTATAGCTCTCTGGAATCCTTCGTGGTTCTGGTCGGGTCCTATGGCCAGTATGTCAAAGTCAATGTTCACGATGTCTTTGTCAACATCCTTATAGGTAATGACCTCGTCGACATACCTTGTCCCTGCCACCATCATACGCCGTTCATCGGTGGTGTTGATTATCTTGGCATCAGGCTTGTATTTGAGAATATAGCCGCCATCCTGCACAGCAGCTATCAGGTAATCTCCTTTCTCTCTGGCATGCTTGAATAGCAGCATGTGTCCGACATGCAGCAGATCATATACGCCAAATGTAAGTACTTTTTTCATTCCGTTTCAGTTCTTAAACCATTCAATATATTTTTTTGCACACTCGCTGATAGCATACGGATTGTTTTCAGAAGATTTCGCGGCAGATGTGCAGATGGAGTCTTTGTCAGCGATAAATTTCCTTATGGCATCCTTGTATTCCTCTTTTGTATGTCCGGAAGCCAGATAACCGTTCACGCCGTCCTTTACGATGTCCACAGCACCGCATACCGGAGTGGAGATAATAGGCTTGTTCTCTCCTTCCGCAATCAGCTCGTTAAAGCTATCGACAAGCATCGACTGGTCTTTGCATGGGTTGCAGCGGGCAATATGTATGAACAAAAGACTGTCGTTCCCTGACCTGTATGCCTGCATTTCCGTCCTTACCTCTTCTGCCTTGTCAGAGAGAGTCGGCAGCGCTCTGCCGTTAGGAATCAGTCTTTGCTTAAGCTTAGGGTGTGCTGTAAGGAACTGCCGGTAGTTCGTCTCAGAGATGGTGATGAACTTGCATCTCCCAACGAAGCCGCTTAGTCTGACCTGGAGTCCCGACCATCCATGTGCATAATTGTCGCTGACATCACTGTGTATGGTCAGGTAGAACTTGTATCTGTGTCCGTACAGTAAGTTGGCCAGCAGCATGGTGTACCTTGCCTGACTGTGTATGTGTATGACATCCGGCCTAATCCTGTTTACCCATTTGCAGCATTGTATGAGTTGTCTTATGCTACCCCCCAACGGCATTTTGGCTTCGATGACCTTAACCGTCGGATTCAGTTGGGGCAGATAGAAATGCTTCACGTCCTTCAGTATCAGTACTGTTACATCTTCTGTCTTTGACAGTTCGTTGCAAAGGTCTACGACCAGCCTTTCAGCTCCTCCGGATGCCAGACTTTGTATGACTTCAAGTATTCTCATAGGCTTCAGAAGGAGTTTGCGTTAGCATTGAAGTTGTCTATCGTGTAGAGGGAATACGCCATGTTGAACAGGTTGGAGATGAGGAATGCATACATAGTAACTTTTACATATAAACTTCCTGAATAGTTCCGGAGGAACACCATGGCGAATATCGTAAGCGGATAGCAGGCGGCATCCCAGAATCTCTGTGAAAGGTAGGCAGACACATTGTTGCCGAAGAAAAGACAGGAGACGTAAATCAGCATATATGTCAGTAACAACAGGTGCTTCTCCATTTTGCTTACCTCGACTTTTTCTATCAGTATTTTCTTTAACCCGAAGAAGAATAACATTAATACGGGCAGTCTGTTGAGAAACAGTTTCAGGAATCCCCTGATGTTCAGTTCCACCCGATAGCTTGATTCTATGTACTTTGTCGCTTTTTCCTGCATCATATCGTTGCTGCTTACCAGTCCTATGAACTGGGTGGACAGCTCCTTCGTTATGTCATAAAGGAAGGGGAAGGCTATCAGCGAGACAATGACCATTGCCAACGACTTTGTTCCCGGGATGAACAGCAGGAGGGACAAAATAATAAATACAAGTATGGTAGAGTGAAAGAATGTGGAGCATATCAGAAGTATAATGCCCATGAAGAGTTTCTGGGGCATGGCATCCTCGGCTGACCGGAACATAAGGACATATCCATAGAACATCATCATGAAACCTAATGTCTGCCTGAGGTTGGGGAAATGATTCAGCAGCATGAGCGTGAAGACGAAAAACGAAAAGTCCAAGTCGCTCTTTATCTCGTCCAGTATCTTGAACAGCAGGTAAGCCGCCATGCCCCAAACGCAGAAACGCCAGACATAATAATTGGGTGGCAGTCCCTTTATAAGCAGTACATAAACATCCTCGAAATGTATGGGGTGATCAGACTGTAAGTTCATATCGTATATTACCTGATTGTGCAGGAAGTCGCCTCCCACGCAGCCGAAGGTAACGAACAGTATGGTTAGGATGAGCATCCTGTACCAAAAGGAGCGGGGCTTGTAGAAGAAATATTCCCTTTCCTCCTCCTCTTCATAACCGGCCTCTTCATACAGCTTATCATATTTCTTCATCTCACGGTAGCCCAGCAATAGCATAACTATCCATGCTATTACGGTTAATGCTTCGTGTATGAGAGAAACTGAATAATGCATACGTCTGGATTTCGGGGGTTAAGCCGGCTTGTGAGCTAACCGGTTAAGGATAAAGATACTGATGATGATCTCTGGTATCATCAGGGCGAAAACTGTCACGCCATACCATGTGAGCATGTCGCTCGTTTTCCATAGATTGCAGATAGCCCACACAAGCATTATCCTGAATATGTTCAGTGTAATCTCGAGATTCAGATAATTCAGTGTCTTTGTCAGGAGCGTTATCATGCCCAGGTAACAGATAATTCCCGTTTGCATCAGCAGGATAAATAGCACTTTCCATGTTGATTCTCCCAATTCCCTAAATGCATATCTTACGAATATGCAAGCGCAAGAGGTGATAAGCAGTACCAGGAAAAAATAGGGCAGGGCATACCTGAGCAACTTTTGTACGTAGTTTTTTATCTCCTGTATATTGTCTCTGGAGAACCGTGCCAAATAGAAGTTGTAGAACGTAGATTTGAATATGTAGATGATTCCAATGAAACCTGAGGCAAAGGCCAGTGAGGCGGTAAACCCTTCGTCCTGGTCTTTTGTGGAGATAAGGAACATCTTGTTCGATATGATGAACAATATGCCGGTCAGCCAGACTTTCAGTGAGTAGGTGACAAACTCTGTCAGTGCGTTTGTGCTGATTTGCCATGGACGTGCGTTCCTGATAATCCTAACGGTATAATCCTTGATATCCACCATAAAGGGAAATACGAAGATTAGCAGTAACAGAATCGTAATGCTTTCTGCATGCATGGCCCAGATGTATATCAAAGCTGCCATCCTGAAGACGAATGCAGAAACAGAGACCCCAAGCATGTATTTGTATTGCTTCTGCTGGATGTTTGCTCCTTTATTATAGAGGAATATGCCGGAAACGATAACCGCAAGGGCAAAGCAGCATCTTTCGGAAAAAGACAGATCCGTTAGTTTGAGCAGTCCGAAAACAAAACTCTGAGGGAGTAGGCAGGCAACCAGTATTCCTATACTCAACAGTGTTATCAGTGTGTAGTATATGTTATAGGATTCTTTGCTTGCCTTCTTGGCGAAGTAATATAAGGCCATGGTAAACCCTATTTGCATGGTGTTGGTGGCGAACAGCACCATCTGGAAAATATACACAAACCGGGTATATATGTCGCTATTAAGAATTTTGGGAAGAAAAGCATTGACTAAAAACGAAGAGAGACTGTATATAATGTTTGCCATCAAGAAAAACAGAATGTCTTTCTTAAGAAAGGCTGCAACCTTGTCTTTTGCTATATTCAGTGTCATTCGTTTCGTCGTGGTTGTCGGATAGAGGAGACTCGAACTCCCGACCCCTACGTCCCGAACGTAGTACGCTACCAACTGCGCTACTATCCGAATGCAATGTAAAAGATAGGGGGAAAAAACCCCTTTTCTCTCGAAATGCAATGCAAAAGTACGAAGAAAAGGGCAGAGTGCAAAATAAATGAGCTGTTTTTTTTCTCAAAGACAAAATGGGAAGGTCTAAGACGGCCGCTTTTTAAATTTTCTGTTAAAAAAATGCAGAAAAGTTTGGCTGGTACAAAAAAAGTCCATACCTTTGCACCCGCTTAGCAAAAACAACGGTGCCATAGCTCAGTTGGTAGAGCAAAGGACTGAAAATCCTTGTGTCCCCGGTTCGATTCCTGGTGGCACCACTTCAGAAAAAGCAAATAAGTGTTTTTGGGGTTAAGCACGAGATTCGGGTTCAGCAATGGATCTTGAATCTTTTTTTATGTTCTTACTGAACTTCGGAAGTAATAATTAGGATTAAATATGGAAGTCATACAAAGTTTTACAATCAACCATACTTGCCTGAAACCTGGCATTTATGTATCACGTCAGGACAAAGGCTTTACTACTTTCGACCTGCGTATCACCGAACCCAATAAGGAGCCGGCAGTAGCTCCTTCTGCCATGCATAGCTTAGAGCACCTGATGGCCACATGGTTCCGTAACAGCGAGGCCAAAGAAGATGTGGTTTATGTGGGTCCTATGGGGTGTCTTACCGGCATGTATATTATCATGACGGGAGCGTATACCGTAGAGGATATGCGTCGCCTTACCATCGAGTGTCTCCAATGGATACTCACCCAAAAGGAAATACCTGCTACTACACCCGAAACGTGTGGTAATTACTTATTACACGATCTGCCTATGTGTAAGTGGGAGAGTGCACGATATCTCAACCGCCTGCAGCACGATTTCCACTGCGAATACGAAAAACTGCAGGTTACACTTGAGGACGGTAAGGTCTTTGCTGACGCATAGACCTTAATAAAAGTGAGTTAACGGCTTAGGATAGTATTCAGTTGCCTGATGGCACGGTCAATCATATCCCTTGTGCCGCTGCCGTCGCTGACATAACGGATGACCATGTTGGCGTAGCTTATGGTGCGATGGGCTGTCTCGTCTTTTTCGGGCAGTTGATTGACTTTCTCCAAGAGCCGGATTAGCTCGTCCAGGTCCTCCGGCTCAGGCAGATTGCCCGGACGCATGGTATTGATGATGGCATTCAGGGCATCTGCAGACTGATCTGTTTCCTCCTGACTGTACTTGCCTTCTGGGGCATCCAGATAAGAACGTGCGCTTGCCATTTGCTCTCTCATACGGGCAATGCCATGTTTTGCCCATGGCGCATATTCGGGAACCTTTACAACGAGTGCCTCCCAGGCTTGCTGCTCCTCATCACGGCTCTTTGCGATAAGAAGAAGTTCGCGAAGATGGGATTTGTCGATTGGCAGCTGTACGTTGTTAGTCAGGAACGGGGAGTCGGGAGCCGCCTCAACGTTCATCCGGAAGTAGTGGGTAACATGCCTGTCTGCCGCATAGTCTGGTATGAAAGTATGTCCGCCATACGTAAGCGTATATAGATTGGCTTCGGCACCTTTCCCTTCCGTAGCCCCATTCAGGGTTACATCACTCAGGTCGGAGGCGACATCTATGGTGGCATCTTCCCAGTTTTTAATGCCTGTGGCGGCCATAACCAACGGACCATACATAAAGGTGCCTGCCCACATGGATTCTGTTTTGTCGGGGCCGAAATCGATATGCTTGCTGAAAGGCATCACCACTTCCACAACATCTTTCCGGTTCCATTTCCTTGCGGGAATCCCGACATAGCTTGAGGGCTGATAACTGTGGGCGATACTTTTGCCGTTTAGCCTTATGTCGAAACCTTCCGTTGCCCAGTAGGGTACGCGGAAACGGACGGATAGTTTGGGGTTTTTTGCGTTTTTGGGGATAATACGAATGGCAGAATGTTCCGCTGGCCACTCGCACTCCTGCCTGACGGTAACGTCTGCCTTTTCCCAGTAGGCGGTGGTAGGCATGTAAAGGGCGATCCAGAGTGTGTTGTCGTTGGCAAAATAGACGGCTTCCTGGTATTTTACGTGATTTTCTGCTCCTGTGCCGCCGCAACAGGTTGACTGGGGCGTCTCATTCCCCCATGGCTTAGAGGCATCCAGACCAACGGCGTACTGATAGACGGTCTGATACTTATGCGGATTCAGAGAACCGACAATCTGGTTGTAGAGCACACGTTCGTAATAGTCCATATACTTTGCGTCGTCGGGATTAAAGCAGTTCAGATCCTTCGTCAGCTTTGCCAGATTATATGCACAGCACGTCTCATTGATGGTGGGCTCGGGATGCTGCTCACCTCCCCAGTTGGTCGTGTTCGTACACATAGAAGTGATTTGTGAATAGGGCTGACGGAACATCTCGCCATTGCCCACACCTCCCATGGCGTAGCGGTAACGTCCCTGAATCATCGTCCAGAAGTTTTGTGCAAGATTATAATAATATGGGTCGTTATTACCGCGATAAGTACGCAGGGCTCCTGTTACCATGGGTATATGCTGATTGGCGTGTCGCGAACGGATAGCATCGATGTTCTTGGCCAGCGGACCGAAAAAAGCCGGACTGTCGAAATACGTGGCAGCTTCTAAGAGGTGCTCTTTCTCTTCTTTGCTGCCCGTCATCTCAGACAAGCGAGCTAAGGACTCTGCCATCCCACCTACCTCGCCGGCTATGTACATATTCCACATCTCATAACGGTTGCCAGGACGGGCGCGACGCTCGGCCTGAAGGCCGTCACTCTTGACATAGGTCCTGTAGTGAAGTCGGTTCCATACCCATAAGCCCATATCCTTAGCGATAAGTAAAGCCTTGTCTGATGTCGGTTTATCGTCCACATAGGTGGCAATATCAATGAGACCGGCCAGTTGCTTATGTACGGAATAATAAGGTGCCCACACCCAACTCTCGTTATTGTATGCCCGGTACATCTCTATCAGGGCGCAGTGCTGGGCTGGTATGGCATTCAGGTAACCATAGCCGTATTTCCGGTACTCCTTCTTGTATCTGTCGAAGTCTGACCAGGAACCCTGCATCTGCTTTAGCTCCTCTTCAGGTGCAAAGTCGCGAGCCTCCCAGTAGCGGCCCAATTCCTCGTTCCATACAAAGGTACGTTCCTGACACTCACGCAGTCCGTCCACCATCTCCCTGATATTATGCCTTAGGAGAGCCTTCTTTGCCGCATCCTGACAACTGGCAAAAGCGAAAGCCATAGCTGACATATAGTGTCCGGAGCCGTGGCCTTTCAGTTTGGTTGTGGGAGAGTCCCAGCCATCGGCCTCAGGATAGCCTTTGGTAGGGAGTCCATAGGTGTCGCGATAATTATAGAGTTGCTGCTTGACGGGAAGTGTAAGAAGATGGTCAATGTCCAGGTTCCTGTTCCATGTGAGACGGTTATCACCGTCGATAATTACCTGGTTTAGCGGCAAAGGTTCCGCTACAGGGATACAGGATGGTACGTTATAATTCCTCTCCACAACCTTCACCTCGGCAGAAATGGGATATCCTTTGGGGGTACTGTTGTCGCCTATAAGATATCCCCGAACCTTATAGATTGTCCCAATGGGATTAATAGCGGGATTTGCCTCGGCATTTTCTGTTGCCTCAGATGTGTTAAGCCACTTTACTTGACGATATTCGCCTTTGCCGTCAGAATAGGTCGTCCATAACTGATAGGGGAGTCTTGGCGCATTACCGACAGGTACCTCAACGCTGACTGCCTCAACCTGTTTAATAATGCGGTATGTCTTTGCTGTAGCGGGTTCGCCCCACAGGACCGGAAAACAAGAAACAATCGTCAGTATATGTCTTCCAAACTTCATTCTGAGTTGATTCGGTTAATGGCTTGTCAGACGTTTAATGTGTTGTTTCAGGATATAATAGGCAGGCTGTGCCATGGCACCATGGTCGTAGCCCTGCATCTCGTAGAGCGTAACATCTTTGTGCCCGACCAGTTTTAACATTCGCCAGAAGTATGCCTGCTCTTCGTAGCGACCATAGAGTTCTAATTCCCGGTCACCGGAGATGATGATAATAGGCGGCGCATCTGGTCTGACATAGGTAAGAGGAGCATACTGGTCGATAGTGGCCTGAAGGGGGCCGATGCCCTGTTGTCTGCGGATGTTGTAATGCGTAATGCACTGTCCGCTGAACGGTATAAGGGCGGCCAAGGAATCTGCATCAACATCATATTTCTGTAACCAGTGCTTGTCTAACCCAATCATATCCAGCAGATAACCTCCGGCAGAGTGCCCGGCCAAAAAGATTTTACGCTTGCTGCCACCATACTTTGTGATGTTCTTGTAGGTCCATGCTACGGCTGCTGCGGCATCGTCGAGGATATCATCAATCTTGGCCTTAGGCAGCAAACGGTAATTTACAGCCACAACGACCAGTCCGCAGTTTTTTAACTGAGAATCGATATGCTTGCTGCCTCCCTCAATACCACCTCCGTGGAACCAGACTACCACGGGTGCGTCCTTTTGGTCGGTAGGATAATACACATCGAGTTTGCAGCGTTCTTGGGCATACCCTTCTGCTGCCTCCCTATACGGTATGTCATTCACTTGGTTGTACTGTGCCCTTGCATGAGTATCGAAAAGCAGAAGGGCAAGAGAAAGAATAATAAACTGTTTCATTGTTGAAAGATTTATAAACGCAGTCCTACAAAAGCGCGGACCCGCCATTTGTTTTGATTGATAATTCCGGAGTCGTTGTCGTAGACAGAGTTGTTCATCACCAGGGTGGCACCGGCGAAGTAACGCTTGGAGAAGTTGCATATAACGGCAGCGCGTTCGTTGAAAATCATGTGGAAACGCATGTGCTTGGCTCCTATTTCCTCGCCTTCGATAGTCAGCTTGTTCCTATTATAGACGACGAAGGTGGGCAGGGCAGAAAGATGCAAAAGCCATTTCCTTCCGAGTACCAGATTGTAGCCGTAGCCGCCTCCGATGCCCAAATGTCCGAATTTGAAACTGACGTCACGGGCTTCCGGCCTTCTCGCTTTTATGTCTTCAGCTGTAATGATGCTTCCGCCCTGATAGCTGATGCCGGCCAGCCAGGAACCTGCTGAACGGCGTTGGATATAGTTCTGGTTGAAAGCTGCAGGGAAGGAGAACTTCCGGTGGTTGAATGCATAGTAGCCCGCTATGTTGACTATCTTCAGGGCAACATCCTCCTGCTGTATGTTTTCAATTCTGTCACTGATGGAAATGTCGCCAGAGAGCGATGATGACCGTTGGTAACTGAAGTCAAGACTAATGCGACTGCTGAAATAATTCAAGTTTAGCTCGTAGTCCTTATATATTCCCTTCATTTTGGCAGGATTGAGAGAGAAGGCTGCAGAAAGACCCCGATATGAGGCTGCCAAGCTTATAGTGGTCTTGTGGCTCGTACTTAGGTTGGCCTTGGAGGTGATACCATTTATGTTTCCCTTTGTATGAAAGGTATTTCCCGTCTGGTTTGCTGTCAATTTAAGCGTCCATCTGCCTTCTGGCCGCACTACATAGTTAGTGTCATAAGGGATTTTGTAATAGCGGACGGATAGCACGCTGTCCAGTCGCATGATTTTCTGTCGAAAAGTCCGTTTCTGTGCCGTAATCTGGCCTGGGACACCCAACAGTATGATGATTATAAAAAATAATATGTTTCTAGAATTCATATCCCAGGTCGAGGAAGAAATATGGTTTCTTTGTCCGATTGCTATAGCCAAGGGTTGCACCAAGCGGACCGAAGATGGTGTTGTAGTAGTAGGCTATCTGACCACCTAGCAATGTACTTTCATTAAAGATGTCCTTCAGCTTCTCTGATTCCTGACCTGCAGCAAAGCGCAGCAATATATAATGGTTACTGCCTATGCGCTGTTGTCCCTGAAGCTGAACGGCAACAAACTGATTCCTCACGCGTTCCATGTTACCGACACCGGCAAAGGGCATCTGTTGCTCAATGTAGTGTCCAAACCAGCTGCCGCCAATGATGTTACCAAATAAAGGAGGCACAACATCACCGAATAGAAACCGTCCGTAAAGCATCGGTTGTAGGGTAAAGCGTTTGCCAAAGGTGAACGACATTCGCCAGTTGGCACTGATGTCACTCATGCCTGTCTGACCGCCAAGACGCAGGAAATTGTCTGTCAGATAGGAATATTCGGCCTTAAAACGGGCACCGCGAGTGGGGAAAATCCAGTTGTCCTCGCCATTATACTCAGCACGGGCGCGATAACTGAAATAGTGATTGTTGTCAAGAACTTCCTCCTTATTAATGGTTTTGTCCGACAAAAGTTTTTCCCGGAATTTTACATAATCCCAGCGTAATCCTATCTGAAGGTTAAAGTGACGGATATCAAAATTAAATGGCAGAAGCTCTGCCTGATGCTGATGGTATAGGATACTGTAGTCGCGGTCGCCGTCGACATAGACATCTACATCGTTTCTGCGGAAAGAATAAAAAAAAGTGGGTCGGGTAAAGCTAAGCGGGTGGAAGGTTAATCCTCCGTGCACCATCATGCGCTTGCCCAGTCTGAGGGTGATATCCCCATTTATGGGTGTTGGCGTGTTAAAAGGAATCTCGGCACCTACCTGCAGAGAAGCATGTTCCTCCGTGTCGTAGCGCATGCCTGCATGTAATTGGACAGACTTTCTGTTGCCGGCAGAGATGATAACGCGTACTCCATCCTTCTCCGGCACAAAACGGCATTCTGCGGTTTGGTAGAAAAGGTCCGTGCGCATACAGGTGGTGATCTCCTGTGCTAATTCGGCATCTATGCTGTCTTTTTTGTGAAGGTTGAATTTCTGTCGCAAGAACATCTCTGTCTGCGGTGTCATGTTCTCGAAAGTGTAATTAGTCACTCGCTGTTTCTCCTTCATCACTTGGGGACGTAGTGGATGCAGCATGGTGGGACGGAATGTTTCGTCAATACCGATTCGTTGCTTTAGAGCTATGATTTCGTCCCAGTGTCGCATAGCCTCTTCCTCACCACGGCGGATGAGCGTATCGATGGCAGCAGCAGAGAAACTGGCTGAACCGTAGCCTTGTGTGTTCACTTGCATGTGCAAATCGGTGATGGCAAGGTTGTCATCGACCTTGTTCTTACAGTTCACATCAACAATCTGGCTGATGATGCTCATGGTGCCACCCAGGTCTTCGGCCATCTTTGGCGGTCCCTGAACGGTAACACCGATGATAATATCTGCTCCCATTTCCTTGGCTATGTCTGCAGGATAGTTGTTCTTAAGACCTCCGTCCACTAATACCTTTTCTCCTAATCTGACTGGTGAGAAGGCACCGGGGATAGACATGGAGGAACGCATGGCCAGCGGAAGTCGTCCGCTATGGAAGTCTACTTCAGAGTTGTCGACAATATCTGTTGCCACGCATGAGAATGGTATAGGAAGGTCTTTTGAGAAATCAAGGGAATCTGTGTAGCCAATACAAAGATGCTGAAAGAGCTCCGCCAGATTCTTTCCTTTAATGAGTCCGCCGGCATTCATGTCGCGTTTACCAATGGTCAGTCCCGTTGTAAAGACGTAGGTGTATTGTCTGAGCCTGTCCCTGAGACTCTGGTTGCGCAGGTCCTCTTTGTCACTGATGACGTAGCTCCAATCCTGTGCCCTTGCCACAGAATCGAGTGCATTCGCGTTGTAACCTATGGAGTATAGTCCTCCTATGATGCTTCCCATTGATGTGCCGGTAACGATATCCACGGGTATGCCAGCCTTTTCCAATATCTTCAGCACACCAATGTGTGCCATACCTTTTGCACCGCCGCCACTCAGTACGATAGCAACCTTCTTGCGAGGCTTTTCTTCATGCTGTGCATTGGCCGACAGACATGCCATTGCAACAGCGGCAAGTATCACGAACCTTACTCTTATCATTGCCAGTTTTCTGTATTGTTAGTTATTAATGATGGCACAAAAATACGAATAAGTGAGCGGAATACAAAAGAAAAGCTTGTTTTTTCTTTTTTATTCCCGAACGGAAGTATTTTAGAGACGAAGTCTCAAATTTACGAATAAGTGACCGGAATACAAAAGAAAAGCTTGTTTTTTCTTTTTTATTCCCGAGCCGAGAAAGCAGCGAGAGCCAAAGAAAATCGTTTTTATTTGGCCGAGTCGCGTTCGAGGAAGACGCAGTCAGCGGAAGTATTTTAGAGACGAAGTCTCAAATTTACGAATAAGTGAGCGGTAAAATACTTACAAAGGTCTAATCCATATATTACGGAAACTGATGGGTTGACTTGGGTCACCATGTGATTGAAGACGGATGGGGCCTTCTCCGTGTTTTACTGTTCGTGGGAAACCGATATACTCTGTCGTACCTTGTATCTCTGTATGGTTTTGCAGAACAATACCATTCTGAATTACCGTCACGAATGGCCGATAAAGGTATGTGCCGTCTTCCTTGAAAACGGGAGCAGTATAGATGATATCATATACATTCCATTCTCCTGGTTTTCGCATTGCATTAGCCAAAGGAGGTGTCTGCTTGTAGATACTACCCGTCATGCCGTTCACGTATGTCTCGTTGTTGAAACAGTCCAGAATCTGTACCTCATACATATCCTGGAGGAAGACTCCGCTGTTGCCTCTGGCCTGACTTTCTCCAGTTATACCAGTTGGAACGCACCATTCCAGATGCAGTTGAAAACTGCCAAACTTCTGACGTGTTACAATGTCGCCCTTTGATTTGTCTACCGTCATTACTCCGTTCTTAACGGTCCACTCTGCTTTCTCTCCGTTAGGGTTCATCCAGGCCGAGAGGTCTTTTCCGTCGAAAAGCACAACAGCATCGCTTGGGGCTGTGTCTGTCTTAATATCCCCTGGTGTAATAACTTTTGGCTGAGGTGTCCAGTATTCTGACATGCCTGGACGCATAGCTTCAGGTTTTGGGTACTCTTTTTGCTCCTGTGCCTGTGCTGCACAACTTACGGCGATAGTTATCGCTAATGTGAATAGTCTTTTCATTGTTCTATTAATAATTAATAATATACAATGCAAATATATGGTTTTTTTCTCTTTTCTTGCATAAAAATGCAGAAAAAAATGCTTTAATATTGCATATTCTTTGCATATTTTTAATGTTGTTCCAATAATATGTTGTAAATTTGCATTCGAAATTTAGGATATATGCAAAAAAAACAGGATAAAAAGACCCGTTTACAGGCTATCAGACTTATTGTAAGTTCTCAGGCTTTAGAGAGTCAGGAGGATTTGCAGGTTGAATTAGACAAGGCTGGCTTCCCCTGTACGCAGACAACACTGAGCCGTGACCTGAAACAACTACGTATAAGTAAGGTTCGCGGGCGTAACGGACACAGCGTGTATGCTTTACCCAGAGAAGGAATGTTCTCGCCTGTTCCGACGCGTGATGAGGTGAACAAAAGTTGCTGGAGAGTGGATTTCTCGGGCAATCTAATGGTTGTTCATACGCCACCCGGGCATGCTGGTATGGTGGGGTATGATATTGACAATGCCCATCATCCGTTTTTCCTGGGCACCGTAGCGGGAGATGATACGGTACTTGTTGTACTGCAGGAGGATATTAATCGAGATGAGGCCTACAGGGCGATTTCGGAGATAGT
>CADAWW010000049.1 GCA_902791675.1 uncultured Bacteroidales bacterium | reverse complement strand
ACACGTGGGTCTTCGCATCCACCCGGGACATCCATTGCAGCCCATTTGTCATCAGCCGGATAAAGGACAGGAGCTCCGTGATGTTGAAAATGTAAACCATCCTCACTGAACGCATATCCGATGCGAGAGGTACGTGTGCCAATACCTTGGGCAATATTATCCTCGGCTCTGTAAAGAAGGGCTATCCCCCCATTAAAACAAGTTGCAGCAGGATTAAAGGTGTCGCTATTCTCCCATGGGATAACGGCTTTTGTCATGGGACAATAGAAATGGCTGGAAGAATCAGGACTAATAATAGGGTTAATACCTATAGGACGCTCAAAGCCAATCCAAGCCCATTGTTTCTGTGAGTTCGGAACTTTCCGGGCCATTGTGGCAACAACTGTAAAATTTATGACAGCTAATATAAAAATGCGGCAAATCTTCATTGATATGGTAAATTGTTTTACGTTTGTAGGTCAGTTAATTACATACTCCAATTTTACGACCGTTTTTGATATAGATTCCCTCTCCCATTCCATATATTTTACGTCCGGCGAGATCATAGACATGGTTATATGGGGTTACTTTATTCAATGTATCTTGTTCAAAGTCATTAATGGCATCAGTCTGAGATGGTATAGTCAAAGGAACAAGCATCCACTGACGATGAGTAGGTGTAGTATTGTTGTCAGAATATAAACTGATGTCAATGGCCGTACCCGAATCAGAGGAAGCATTTACCAAGTTGAACCCGTGGCTGCGACCGCGACTCGCAAGAATCTTGAAGTAAGGATAGTCAACCTCATCGATATAGAAATTCTGTTCATTAGAAAGATTCTTCGTAGCGGTAAGAGCGGAACTATTAAGTGCCCGGTGAGCGGTAAGACGTAGCCCGAGAGCATTCTGGAAACAATAAGTGCCATCACCCTGAACGGAAAGACGCCAACGCTGCGCTTCGCCATAATCCAAATTTTCTAACGTTACATTTGTATTTCTGGCTGAGATAGCACGAAACGTTTCCTGACGAGGTACGATTAGGTACTCACAACCATCAACGAGCAAATTGCTGATATCTGATTTCTCGGAACGGATAGGAATAACCAGAGTGGTAATGCTCTTTTCTGGCATAGAGAGTGTGAGAGTCATGCCGTTAAGTTTAAGACTACTTTGGGCAGTTGCAAGGTTCTCAGTTTCCGATGTACGGAAGACACGTATTTTGCTTCGGACAGGAGGCTCCGAAAAGAGCGAAAGGTCTATTATGTGGGTTCCTGCAGCTCCTCTGTTAAGAGCTACCAGAACCAATGTGTCCCTTGCTGCATTGACAGCAGCCAGTGATTGAGGGCAGAGGGACGTAATGATATCATACCCATGCTTGATAAAACGCGTACACTGCTGCCTGACATAGTAGTTCTTCACCTTCTGATACGTTTGCTGAGCAAAGTTTCCACGCACGGTACACCACTGGTCGTTATTTTCTTCTATATATTGCCAGTCAATCCATGCTTCGGGTTGGATGTAACGCATATCGTCAATGAGTCGTTGTGCCAAGGCTAGGTTACCTGCAATGCCGTTGCCACCTTCACCTGTCTCACTCATCCACAGGTCCTTACCTGTCTGATGAGCCAGTTGACTGAAACGTGCACGATCGACATTGGTGCCCGAATAGGTGTGAGTATTCCATTGCCCCACAAATGTGTCAGCCCCGTCAGAAATGAATCTTTTAAAGCCTTCTACTGCCAGTCCGACATTTGTTTCGTCGGCTGCAGAAATGACGGTTTTAAGTCCTGACTCCCGCAGGATTGGTTCCAGGACACGTATAAATTTGATTTGGGATTCATAATCGAAATGACAACCCTCTTGCGAGCCATTAGCATACCAGTAATTGGTATAGGACTCATTGAACGGCTCCAAAGTCTTAAATTCAATACCATACTCATCTTTATAATGTTTGCATACATCAACCAAATAGCGTGCAAACTCCTCGTAGAACTCGGGCCTAAGATTATCTTTGCCAGCATTAGCGTTACCACCCACACAACCACTGTATGTCATATAATAAGGACATGAATTACTGAAAGCCTCGAACACAGCATCGGGACGTTTCTCTTTAATCTTTAGCATGATTTTACGCTGTGCAGCATCGCGCTCCCAATGATATTCGTCATCACTAAAGTCTTTAAAGCCTTCCATCTCAGCTCGAAGTCCCTTGCCTTTGCCCATGTGATGAGGGTCGCAATGACGATTCTCCGGGTCGTCTCCTCCGCCAATATTATAGCGGAAATGGCTATAGTTAAGACCTGATGGACTTACCATCCAAGTAACAATCTCATCAATCCTTTTATCTGACCATTTACCGCACTGACCGGCCCACCAACATAACGAAACGCCCCAACCATCGAAATGCTGGCGCACCACCTGAGGACTGACTATATAGTTAGTACTATTCTGCCCCCTTGCTATGGTGTAGGAAGAGAATATGATAAATAGACCTAACAAAGGTCTTATACATTTGGTGTTAATTTTTTTCTTCATATAAACTTCTATACTTTTCTTGGTGCAAATATACAAAAAAAGTGCATACAACTATATTAGATATGTCAAATTCTTGACACTATCCATTGAATAAAAAGAAAATGCATAGAAATTTGCAATCGTTTGAAAAGTTTTCTAACTTTGTCGGCAAATTATATAATAGAAAGAAAAATGAAAGAACGTATTCCCTTCGTAGATTGGCTACGAGCAACTGCATGTTTCATGGTAATGCTGGTACATGCTTCTGAGCATTTTTATGGTGTTGTTACAGAAAAAGCCATCGAGAGTATTCCAGGTGGTGCCGAGAAACTAGCTGGTTTTGCAACAAATACAGGTGGACTTGCAGGCGATAAAGCCGTATTGCTTAATGAAGCAAACCGCTTCTGGGTTGCATTCTATGATGGTGGCGTTGCCCGTACATGCGTCCCTTTATTCATGGTGGTATCAGCTTTTCTATTGGTACCTATAAAAGCCGATGTCAGCATGACTCAATTCTATAAACGACGCTTCAAGCGTATATTGCCTCCTATGATTTTCTTCATGCTGCTCTATGCCATATTGCCAGTTCTGTGGGGCGAAATGACGTGGGACGACACTCTGCGCATGCTACCTGCCTTACCTTTTAATTTCCCGGAGAATGCCGGTCATCTATGGTTTATGTATCCACTGATAAGCCTGTATCTTATCATCCCGGTTATTTCTCCGTGGCTAGAACGTGCCAGCGCTAAAGACGAGTGCATCTTCATCGGTTTATTCGCATTTAGCACCCTCATTCCCTGGCTGCACACCTTTGTTACTCCCGAATTGTGGGGTGAGTGTTTTTGGAACCGATATAGCATGCTTTGGTACTGCTCAGGTTTCTTGGGTTATCTGGTAATAGCCCACTACATACGTTTTCATTTAAATTGGACACGAGGCAAGCGACTGAAAATCGGAGCGTTGTGTTTCCTCGTTGGTGCTGTATTTACGGCATGGTCATTCTGGTGGAAGGGCGAACCGCTCCACCCTATAGCAACGCCCGAATTGGAGTGGTCCTGGGAATTCTGCACACCTAATGTCGCACTTGCTACCTTTGGTGCCTTTTTATTGTTTAGCTGCATAGGAGTTAAGGCTGATGGTACAGGACGTGACGACTATAGAGCTCCGCGTCTGATAACAGAGTTCGCCAAACTTTCGTTTGGTATGTACCTGATGCATATCTTCTTCCTGAATCGCATAGCTGCTATCGTCGTTCAAGATAATCCTGCCATACCTACAATCCCTGTTTGGGCTGCTATTCCCTTCATGGCAATAGCTTGCTATATTTGTTGCGCAGCAACTACCAAACTCATCTCTCTATTGCCTGGTAGCAAGTGGATAGTGGGATAAAAAGAAAAGGCTATGAAAACAATAAAAGAAATATATAAGATTGGTATGGGGCCCTCATCGAGTCATACAATGGGACCCAGAAAAGCCGCAGAGCAATTCATATCTCGGCATGCTGCAGCAGCACGTACGGAAGTGACATTGTACGGTTCCTTGGCTGCTACCGGTAAAGGGCACATGACGGATGTGGCTATCGAGGATGCCATACCGGGAATTAAGATTATATGGGAGCCTAAAGTTTTTCTGCCCTTTCACCCCAACGGTATGGAGTTCCGAGCCTATGCACAGGACGGCAAACTGACAGACAGTTGGCAGGTGGCCAGACATATACAGGTTGGACAAAATGACAGAAATCCTGAAGTACTGCGAACGTTCGGGTAAGAGCTATTGGGAATATGTGGCTGAATCAGAAGGGCCAGACCTTTGGGATTATCTGCGAGAGGTATGGCAGACCATGAAAGCAGCCGTAGAACGCGGTTTAGATGCTGAGGGTGTACTTCCAGGCCCTTTGAATCTCCGTCGTAAAGCAGCAGCCTACTATGTGAAAGCTACAGGTTACAAAGATAATCTACGTACCAGAGGACTCGTCTTCTCTTATGCACTTGCTGTCAGCGAAGAGAATGCTGCGGGAGGCAAGATTGTCACAGCTCCTACGTGTGGTTCATGCGGCGTACTTCCAGGTGTTCTCTATCACATGTGGAAGAGTCGTGAATTTAGCGAGGCCCGTATCCTAAGAGCATTGGCTACAGCTGGCCTTTTCGGAAATGTAGTGAAGGCACATGCAAGCATCTCAGGAGCCGAAGTAGGCTGTCAAGGCGAAGTAGGTGTAGCATGTGCTATGGCTGCCGCCGCAGCTAGCCAGTTATTCGGCGGATCGCCTGCCCAGATAGAATATGCTGCCGAGATGGGCTTGGAGCACCATTTAGGAATGACATGCGACCCCGTATGTGGCATGGTTCAGATTCCCTGCATCGAGCGTAATGCATACGCAGCAGCACGTGCCTTGGATGCTAATATCTACAGCACGTTCTCTGATGGCATCCATCGCGTTTCTTTCGACAAGGTAGTAGAAGTTATGAAACAGACAGGGCACGACTTGCCATCGCTTTATAAAGAGACAGCCGAAGGTGGCTTGGCAAAAGATTATAAGCAGATGTAAACGATTATTATAACGCTTCTATAAGCCTTATGTCTTGAAAATAATCAGGTTTGGAAATAAAAATAATGTATTATTTTGCATTCCGCTCACTTAATTGTATTTTTGCATTTAAAAATAAGCATAACAACAAACATGGGAAACTTTATCAAAAAGAGCCTCGAGGAAGGCGAAGAGGTTAAGTATAATGGAAGACTGCACTGGAGCAGCATATGGAAGTATATATTCTTCAGTTGGCTGATGGTAATCGGAGGACTGGTAGCAGCCTGTGCATGCTACTATTACAAAGAACAGAATATGTATATTTACACAGGAGTGGCAGTTGCCGTAATGGGACTGATTATTGGTATTATTGGGAGGATTGTGCGTACACGTTCTGAATTCGCCATTACCAATACACGTTTTGTGCAGAAAGATGGTATCTTTAATATAAAAATGACGGAAATTCCACTTCAGCGAATAGAGACGGTAAACTATTACCAGACCATTTGGCAACGTATGATAGGAACAGGTTGCGTGGAACTTGTTGGAAGCGGTGGTACAAGTCATCAGGTACACTGTATAGAACATCCTATGCGAGTAAGGAAGATGGTGCTGAGCGCCATCAACGCTTGCACGGTAAAATCCGTGCTGTCTTCTAATTCTGCTCCTTCCCCAACTCCACAACCAGAAGAAACAGCTCCGATACTATCTTCAGGTGAACAACCTTCATAATGCAAATAACAAAAAGACATATTGTTATTCTCATTCTATTATCGGCTCTGTTTTGTTGGGCTGACAATACAGATTCGTATAAACTTACGGGAACACCTATCGGTACTCCGCTCTCTGTTGATTACGATAATTCCAATCAATCCAGCACAACAATAAATACCATAAAAGATGCCTTCGATGGCAATCTTAATACCTATTTTGCAAGTTGGGAAAGAAGCAAAACGTGGGCAGGTCTGGATTTAGGAACGCCACATGTTATTACCCGTGTCGGATGGTGTCCTAGAAACGGAAGCGTGGGACCCGAACGTGTAGTGTTAGGACTTTTCGAAGGATCTAACGACCCAGACTTCTTGACTTCTTACCCTCTTTATATCAATAGTCAAGTAGGTACAACAGGCAAGATGGACTATGCAGATGTTAACGTTAGCAAAGGCTTCCGATACGTACGATATGTTGGACCGAACTCTGCTCGATGTAACATTGCCGAACTGGAGTTCTATGGCTATGAATCAGAAGGTGATGACAGCCAATACTATCAACTTACTAATCTTCCGACTGTGGTCATTAATACCAAAAATAATATAGATCCCTACGACAAGATAAACGAGATAGTAAGTTCATTCACAATTATTTATGAAAATGGTTCAAAAGTACAACTTGAAACAGGTACTACTCGTTTACGTGGCAATGCAAGTATTTCATTCCCCAAAAAACCTTATCGCATAAAGCTAGACACCAAGAAGCACATGTTTAAGGACAGTGACATGAAGTCTCCTGCTAAAGCCAAGAAATGGACGCTTATCAACAACTACGGCGATAAATCGCTGATGCGTAACCTAGTCAGCTTTGAAGTGTCACGCAGAATGAGAATGCCTTACACGCCATGGAGCAAACCTGTGGATGTGATTGTGAACGGAGAATACAAGGGATGCTACCAACTGACCGACCAGATAACCGTTGACAAGGACCGTGTGAACATCACAGAAATGGAACCCGATGACATAGAAGGCGAGGCACTGACGGGTGGTTATCTGCTGGAACTGGACGGTTATGCCAGTCAGGAAACATCGTGGTTCCAGACACGCTTCGGGTCACCAGTGACCATCAAGTCACCCGACGAAAACAGCATTACCACCGAACAGCATAAATATATCGAGGACTTCTATAACCAGATGGAAATGCGCATTCTGAGCAGGAGTTTCAATGATCCGGAACTGGGCTATCGGGCAATGCTGGACGAGAAGAGCCTTCAGCGCTATTGGCTGGTGGAAGAACTTACAGGCAACCCCGATGCTTTCCACAGTTGCTATATGAGCAAAGACCGCAGTGCAGACAAACTGAGGGTAGAGACGGTATGGGACTTCGACCTGGCTTTCGACAACGACAGCCGATTCTATCCCAACCGTAACTACGGAGACTACCTCTCGCTGGCTCGAGGCGGTGCAGGCAATTCCCGTGCGCTGCTTAGGCGTATCTTCTCGGACGAAGCCTTCTGCGACTCGCTGCGTGTTATGTGGGAAACAGCACGAAAGGACTGGGGCATTACAGAGGAAAGCCTTATAGCTTATATTGACTCTACTGCTCATGAATTGGAAGAGAGTCAGCGTTTGAATTTTATACGATGGCCCATACTTAGCACCGTACAGCACCTAAATCCGAGAGTAGCAAGTACATACGAAGGAGAAGTAGAATATCTGCGCGAATACATTCGCGAACGTATTCCATTCTTGGACGATAAGACGAGGAACCAACATGGAGAAGAAGAACACTATGATATAGCCTCAGCAGAGGATCTGAAGAACTTTGCCGATATGGTGAACAACGGAAAGACATCCATATCGGCGACCCTTCATACAGACATCGACTTTACAGCTTACGAAAACGTAATGATCGGAAATGGGGCTCGCTACAAAGGAACATTCGACGGCAACCACCATAGCATAACAGTTAAGATGAACGTCTCTCAACAATATGCTGCCCTGTTCCGTTATTTGGATGGATGTGTAAAAGATTTAACAGTAAAAGGATATATCCGTACAAGCGAGAAATTTGCCGCTGGCATAGCTGGCGGAACGGAAGGAGCAAATATAAAACGGTGCATATCAGAAGTTCAGATAATCAGTACCGTAAATGGTGACGGCACTCATGGCGGTATTGTTGGCGTCAGCAACAATAATACATATATTGAGGACTGCTTTATTAGCGGAAGTATGAGCGGCTCCAATACTGACTGCTGCGGAGGAGTTGTGGGATGGGCATCATCCGCCACAACTATAAAGAACTGCTTAATATGTTCTAATATTACTGTATCGACTAACGGCAGTGATATTATAGCAAGAAATGCTGCCAATGTAGCATCCATCAACAACTATACATACGACACTTGGGGCGCTGCCAATGGATGCGGTAACCTAACCTATTTTTCTATAGACCAGATGTGTATGGGTGAGGCTTGTTTTCAGATGAACATAAACCGTAAACAACCACTTTGGTTCCAACGTTTGGGAGTTGATAATATGCCCTCCATGGATTCTTCCAGAGGAGAGGTGTATTCAGTTTCACGAGTCCATTGCGATGGTTCGCTCTATTCATCTGGCTTAGGCTATACAAATAACAAGGATTTCGACCAATGGGACAAACATATAATAAAAGATGGCATTTGCACCGTTTGCGGCCTTTGTGACGATAGCACCATGCCACGAGATAATAGAGGCTACTTCGTTCTCTCCACTGCTCCACAATTAGAGTGGTATGCCCGTTATATTGCTAGTACAGACAATACAGCAGGGGCAGTACTAAATGCCGATATAGATTTCACTGCATACAATACCATGATAGGGTTGGGATCATCATTCGCTGGAATATTCGACGGAGCCTGTCACTCTATAAAGATAAACGTGCAACGAAATGCCGACTATGCAGGACTCTTCCATAATGTAAGCGGATCTATCCAGGATCTTATTGTTTTTGGCACAGTACGTACTAGTGCTAAATTTGCCGGGGGTATTGTAAGCAATATGTTAGGAGGTCAGCTGATAAGATGCCAAAGTTATACAGATATTATCAGTACGATTAACGGTGATGGAACGCACGGCGGTATCATTGGTTTGAACAATGAAAGTACGTCAATATCCGAAGTAACTGACTGCTTGTTTAACGGTTCTATAAACGGTAGTAATACAGACTGCTGTGGAGGGGTATGCGGTTGGGCTTCAGCACCTATCATGATTTCCAACACGCTCGTGATGGGTAGCTTTACTGTGGGTAATAACGGAAGCGATGTAATATGCAGGAACAATAGTCTCCTTATTTCGGATAATTGCTATTTTGAAACCGACTGGAATGTAGACGTGCCCCCAGGAGTTAAGAAAGCCAATGCTAATGACCGTAAAGAAGGTGCTTTATGCTATTTATTGAATGGCTCACGCAGAGATAATAACATGGCATGGTATCAGGATATTGGTGTGGATCCATTCCCTCTTCCCGACCCAAGCCATAAACCAGTATATTTATGGACTGACGGCATCTATCATAACGATGAGGAGGATGGCATAACAGAGACCTGCGAAACCAATAAGGCTTATAACCAGCATGGTGCATACGACCTTTCCGGCCGAAAAATGGTAAATGGGAAATTACCCAAGGGTATTTATATTTATAATGGGAAGAAGCTAGTGAAGTAATAAAGACAACTTATAAAAAAAGAGAAAAACGAGAAAAAAAATATATTATAGCAATGCTATTTAATGAAAATGAATTACCTTTGCAGCAGTTTTTAAGATAAAAAGATAACAAACACATCTATGGGAGGTTTTTTCGGAACAGTATCCATGCAGCCTTGTAGGGCAGATCTTTTTTACGGAACAGACTATCAGTCTCACATGGGTACAAAACGTGGGGGAATGGTTACACTGAGTGAAGAAGGTGAGTTTTTCCGCAGTATTCATAATCTTGAAAGCACTTATTTCAGAACTCGTTTTGAAGATGAGTTAGAGAAGTTCAAGGGTAATTCCGGAATTGGTGTAATCAGTGATACTGACGCGCAACCTATGCTTATGAATAGTCACTTGGGACGTTTTGCCCTTGTTACTGTTGCCAAAATTAATAATCTGGAAGACCTTTGTCAGAAACTTCTTTCTGAAGGACAACATTTCAGTGAGTTCTCTTCCGGGAAAATCAATCCTACTGAACTAGTTGCTTTACTAATTATAAAAGGTAAGGATTTTGTAACAGGTATCGAAAATGTCTTTAATCATATCAAGGGGTCTTGTTCCATGCTCCTGCTGACGGAGAACGGTATCCTTGCTGCCCGTGACTCATGGGGACGCACACCTATAGTAGTAGGCAAGAAAGAAGGAGCAATGGCCGTTGCCAGCGAGAACACCGCATTCCCCAATCTTGAATATGAGACATCATACTTTGTAGGACCAGGTGAGATCATCCGTATTACAGCTAATAAAATGGAACAGTTACGCAAACCCAACAAACGGATGCAAATATGTTCGTTCTTATGGGTTTACTACGGATTCCCTACCAGCTGCTATGAAGGAAAAAATGTTGAATGGGTTCGCAATGAGTGCGGCCGCAGAATGGGGGAAGATGACTCAGTGGATGTAGATTGTGCATGTGGTATTCCAGACAGTGGTATAGGTATGGCAGTAGGCTATGCAGAAGGTCATAAATGTCCATATAGCAGAGCGATTAACAAGTACACTCCCACATGGCCCCGCAGCTTCACGCCCAGCAATCAGGATATGCGAAATCTTGTAGCCAAGATGAAGATTATACCCAACACTGCAAAACTACGTGGCAAGCGCGTACTATTCTGTGATGACAGTATTGTACGAGGAACACAGCTTCACGATAATGCAAAGATTTTCCATGAATTAGGCGCAAAGGAGGTTCACATGCGTATCGCCTGCCCTCCACTTGTGTACGGCTGCAAATTTATCAACTTCAGTTCCAGCAAGAGCGACTTGGAACTTATTACACGTCGTATCATAAAGGATTTTGAAGGCGACGAGAACAAGAACCTGGAAGCCTATACGCGCACCGACAGTCCTGAATACAAAAAAATGGTAGCAGAGATTGCCAAGCGTCTGAATTTGGATTCACTGAAATTCAGTAAACTGGAAACGCTTATCGAAGCTATCGGACTTCCCAAGGATCAAATCTGTACACATTGTTTCGACGGCTCCTCTGCTTTCACACTCGAGGAAATTAATTCGCAGGAATCACTTTTCTAAAACTGCAGCTATTGCCTGCTTTACCTTATCAGCCAACTGCTGATAGGTGATATCCGAAGTGGGGATAACGGGTGGCAGGTAGTGAACCTCAATATGACGGGGATGAATGTACTTGCGATGCCTCGGCCATGCTTCGAAAGCACCTTTTATGCAGACGGGGATCACGGGAATGTTCAATTCCTTACTTAAGATAGCAAAGGCAAGTTTAAAGTCACCTAATTCACCATCGTGTGTACGACTACCCTCTGGGAAGATAACAATATTCTTTCCGTTTTTCAGCACTTGTGCCAATTTCTGGATACTCTCCTTAAGGTGAACCTGTTCCATGATAATCGTGTTATTCTTGTCGGCCAACGCACGGCGGAACTTACTTTTTATGTGTTCCTCTGTGGCATAGAAATAACAAGTTTGCATCTGACGCCATGAAAGACCACTCAAGACAACGGGCGCATCGGCAAAACTCTGATGGTTGGGAGCCAGGATATAAGGTCCCTTAGCCGGTATCTGAATCTGTCCGTGTATGCGTAGTGAATTATAGCATCTGAAAAAACATTTAAAACATTTGTTCACAAAAGGGAATAAGCATGAGGCCTGTGGTATGCGGAGGTCAGGAACCGATTCGTTGAGCAGACGGTGCCAGTCAACCCCTTCCACCTCCACCTTCGTTTTGCGTGAAGCTACATATTCAGCCATTGCCTTGATGTTGGGAAATACGACCATCTGGTCGGCAAGAAGTTTAATACCAAAGGTATGTTCTAGGAAGCCTTGCAATCCGACTTTATCCAACGAATCCATTGCTAAGTCCGTCTCTACGTGTGAAGAGGGTTTAACAGGAACTTTCTTTTCATGTTCTATAAACTGTTTAATGATGCGGTACTCCTCCAAGTCCGGTTCCGGCTCTTCCTGACGGACAGGCTGCGAAGACTGACATGCCTTGAGCACGTCCTGAAGTTTAAAACGCTGCAACTTATCCAATTTGGTTCTTGGCAGTTCTCCTCTGTATACCGTGAGAGCCATTACCTTCTTGTAGTTGGCAACAGAACGGTTGTAGGGTTCGATTACTTCGCGTTTCAGTGCCACTTCTACCTGTGTATCATTAAGCATAGAAGCCCAGGTATTTTGCGGCACAACAATAGCACGAAGGAGATCATTGTCCTGCATAATGGCAACCTCCTTAACATATTGATCGTACTGCTCTAACCGGTATTCAATCTCGCTGGGTTCTATATTCTTACCATTACTCAACACAATTATCTCTTTGGTACGTCCGGTAATGATTACACGGCCTTTCTTGTCGATAGTTGCCAAATCACCCGTATGGATATATCCGTCACTATCTATAACTGCTGCAGTTTCATCGGGTCGGTTATAATAGCCCAGCATCACATTAGGACCTTTAGCACATAACTCGCCATTTACCAATTTACACTCTATTCCAGGCAAGGGAAGTCCCACGCAACCGGGACGAATATCTGATGGACGGGTAAAACAAATAATGGGAGCTGTTTCTGTCATGCCATATCCTTCCAGCACATCAAGACCCAGGGTCTTCAGCCCCTCTCCTATTTCCTTACTGAGTGCAGCGCCTCCACTGACAAAAAACTTGATATGTCCGCCCATCTTACGACGAATGCTGCTGAACACAATCCTTGAAAGAGTTCTGCTGCGGAAAAAAGCACACATACGGAAAAGGAAAGATGTTATGGCGTTGGAGTCTATCTTTTTCTTTATGCCACCATACAACATCTGCCACAGACGAGGTACACCAATCACAATGGCAACCTTTCCTCTTGATAGTGTATCCATCAAGTCGGGAGCTGTAAGACTAGGACAAATAGCCACACCTCCACCAGTCCAGAATGGAGCAACCACACTACCCATAAGAGGCAGTACATGATGTAGAGGTAGGAGAATCATTGTACGTCTGTAACTTGTATAGATACCGACATCTTTAGAAACACCTTTAATATTGGCCATAAGGTTCTGGTAGCTTAGCATGACTCCTTTGGGGCTTCCTGTCGTTCCAGACGTATAGATGATGAGCGCAGTCTTCTGATTATAGGGAACATCTAGTTCAGACCATGGAATGCAGTTAGGTGAAAGATCATTATCATCAGGACTTATCTTCATTACTTCTTCTATAACGTAGAAGGGAATTCTTAACCCCGTCTCTGTCAATGCCTGTTCCACGACAGGTACGTTGTGCTGAGATGTCCATATACCATGAGGAGTACAGTCTCGCAAAATGTAAGAGAAGTCAGAAACTGTACTGCTAGCATCAACAGGAACAGCTACAGCACCCTGTTGCCATATGCTGAAAAAAGCATAGATCCATCCTTCACAGTTTTCGCTAAAAACGATGATTCGTTTGTCTTCAGAAGATGGGATTTGCTTAGCAAACATGTCGATGTACCGCAAAGCCTGAGCAAATGAAACATTACGTTCACCTGCTATAATGGCTGTTCTCTCCAAGTTAGTTGAAGTTACTCCTTTATGCATGATAAATTCCAACTTTATTTGATTTTTCAAAAGACAAAATTACAACAAAAACATTAACACGCAAGAAAATGAACCATTAATATGATTATTTTGTCTGATTTGTAAAAAAAAATATTATAAAATAAATGTGTATAAAATGAAAATTATGTAATTTTGTAATATGAAAGCAAAATTAATTCAAGTAACTTTTTAAGGTATTAAGATGAAGTACGGATTTGACAACGAGAAATACATTCGGATACAAAGCGAGAAAATTAAGGAGCGCATAGCGCAGTTCAAGGGTAAGCTATATTTGGAATTGGGCGGCAAACTGTTTGATGATCACCATGCCAGTCGTGTGTTGCCAGGCTTTCAGCCTGACTCCAAGTTACGCATGTTACAGCAATTGGCAGACTCTGCAGAAATCGTTATTGTAATCAGCGCAATTGACATTGAAAAAAACAAGATTAGACAGGACCTGGGTATTACATACGACGAAGATGTACTACGTTTGAGAAACGAGTTTCAGAACCGCGGATTCTTAGTGAACAACGTTGTAATCACACATTACAACGGGCAGAGTTCTGCAGACCAGTATCGTCGCCGCCTTAAGAGTCTGGGCATAAACGCATATTACCATTACACTATTGAAGGCTATCCGCACAATGTGGAGCTCATTGACAGCGACGAAGGATTCGGAAAAGACGATTATGTAAAAACCACCCAGCCGTTAGTCATTGTTACGGCTCCCGGACCTGGTAGCGGCAAGATGGCCGTATGCCTTTCCCAACTTTACAACGAACACAAGCGGGGCGTGGAGGCAGGATATGCAAAGTTCGAGACTTTTCCTGTATGGAATATACCCCTAAAGCACCCTATTAACATTGCATATGAAGCCGCTACTGCCGACCTAAACGATGTAAACATGATTGACCCCTTCCATATGGAAGCATACGAGAAAGTGGCCATCAACTATAACCGCGACGTAGAAATCTTCCCCGTGCTGAATGCAATCTTTGAGGGTATCTACGGTAAGTGCCCTTATAAGAGCCCGACAGATATGGGCGTAAACATGGTAGGGTTCTGTATCTCAGACGATGAAATCTGTAAAGAAGCATCACTGCAGGAGATAGTCCGCAGATACTATACTGCCCTCGGCAAATTAGCGCTCGGTGCGTGCAACGAGAGCGAAGTTACCAAATTGAAACTTCTCTTCAAACAGGCTAAGATAGATACAGACTACCGTAAGTGTACGGTGGCAGCCAAGGCCCGTCAAGAAGAAACAGGTGTTCCATGTAGCGCTATAGAACTGGAAGATGGACACATCATAACAGCCAGTAGTTCACCTCTTTTGGGAACTTGTGCTTCATTGTTGCTCAATGCGACAAAACACTTGGCTGGCATAGACCACGGAATTAAACTAATATCGCAGGATCTCATTGAACCTATCCAGAAGACCAAAACAGAATACTTGGGCGGTCACAACCCACGCTTACATACTGACGAAGTGCTTGTAGCATTATCCGTGCTTAGTCAGAACGATGCCAACTGCCGTCGAGCACTGGCTATGCTGCCACTACTCAAAGGATGTCAGGCACATTCTACCGTCATGATTAGCGAAGTTGACCAGAAGATATTCAAGAAGCTAGGTATTGGGCTGACTTGCGATCCCGTACAAAAAGAAACGCTTTAAGTGACTCAAATTACTCAGTTTAATCAGATTTAATAATTATACAATGAAAAATTTTTTGATTTTATTATTTCTCTTTCTGTTGGGAGAAAGTGTGTTTGCACAGTGTATTATCAAGGCCGATTTGAAAGATGTTAAGGGTGATACCGCTTTTATCCAAATTTTTAAACCCGACTTTACGGGTTATGAGAAAACAGATACGCTAAAGGTAAAAAAAGGTAAGTTTACCATTAAGAAGAATGACAGCAAGATGCGTTTAGCCATTTGCAGAGTTAAGACGGCTGAAGGCGAAAAACGCCTAAGTATGTATCTTGTTCCTGGAGAAAACGGTACCGTTAAGGGTACAACAGAGAAGAATGTCTGGACTGGCTCACAGTTCTATAAGGATTATCAGGCATTAGATGATGTTACTTCCCCCATTCAAGAGAAGATGTACGAAATAGTCGACCCGATCTATAACGGTCTGAAGGAGCAGTTGGATGCGACCAAGATGGACTTTATCAATGCCCATCCCAACAGCGGAGCCTGTGTTACGGTACTCATGGGACTGAAGGATGCCGAGAAAGCTCTTGAAATCATGAGCAATGTAGCTACAGACAGCAAATATGCCTACTTTGTGGATTATGTTAAGGCCGATATTGAACGTAAGAAGATACACGAGGCTGCTCTCAAGAACGTTGGAGAAGGCAAGATGGCTCCCGATTTCACGCTTAAAAGCATCGACGGGACCGACCTCTCTCTCTCCTCTTTGCGTGGCAAATACGTGATTCTCGACTTCTGGGGGTCATGGTGCATCTGGTGCATAAAAGGATTCCCCGAGATGAAGACATACTACGAGAAGTATTCCAATCGCATGGAGATTCTGGGTGTGGATTGCAGCGATACAGAAGAGAAGTGGAAAGCTGCTGTAGCGAAGCACGAACTCAAGTGGAAACATGTCTATAACCCCAAGGACTCCAAAATTCTCGAAATGTATGCCATTACCGGGTTCCCAACAAAGATTGTTATTGACCCAGAGGGTAAGATTGTAAAGACTGTTGTAGGTGAGGATCCTGCCTTCTATACCTTCCTTGACGAACTTTTCCAGTAAATTCATAATATATATATGTATAGAACACTATTGACTGGTGCCATCATGTTGTTTTCTTTTGCTCTTCAGGCAGAAGATTTCAACGTAACATCACCAGACGGACATTTAAAGGCAACCGTTCGCATGGCTGACGGGAAACTCAGTTACACGGTAAGCAGAGACGGCAGAAAAATCGTAAACGAATCGACTTTAGGACTGAAATTCTCCAATACCGATTTTACCGAGGATATCGAATTGGAGAGTGTTGACTCCTCTCTCATAGACGATTCCTACACCCTACCCGTCGGCAAACGCAGTCAATACAGAGACTATTGTCATACATTATCAGTTACCACCTTAAAGAACACCTGGAAGCAGGCAGTAGTTTTCCGAGTTTACAACGATGGCTTTGCCTTCCGTTACATCATTCCTAAATACAATGGACATACAACGGGAATCTTCACGGACGAGGCCAGCCTTATCCGCGTTAATAATTTTACCAACTGTCATGCCTGCAGGTTCTTAGGCAATGCCGGTGGAAACGATCCGAATTATCCGTACGAGGGTTTATACACCAAGTATACCTCTTGGCCTACATTGGTCAGCACCGCCGATGGGCGATACAACTCCCCCACGCTTGTTTACAATGGTAAAGACTATCTGCTAATCTCAGAAGCCGACAATCGTGGCATCTTCTGTACCTCGCTTACAAAGGCTCAACCAGAGGTAGGTACATTCTCGTTCAGTTGGACTGGTCAGACCAAGGACTATGCCGAGGAGAAAGCACAAAAGATTACCTGCTCCCTACCCGTCTATACACCTTGGCGAATGGTTGTATGTGGCGATTTAAAGACCATCTTCGAAACCACCATG
>CADAWW010000048.1 GCA_902791675.1 uncultured Bacteroidales bacterium | reverse complement strand
AGAAGTCGTCCCTCACGGCGTTGTCTTCGTCCGCCTGTCCCCCGGTCTCACCGACACCAAATACTGCGGCTTCTGGCGCTAAGAGTGTCTGATGGCTGAAGTCTGATGGCACTTACGGTTAAGGGTTCAGGGTTAAGGGTTCAGGGTTAGATATGGCTGATGGAAGATGGAAGATGTAAGATGTGTGATGGCCGGGGAATAAACAAAGAGAAGATTCCAAACTGAAAAACCCTCAGTTTGACTCACAATGAGTCTCGCTGAGGGCGTAGTTTTTAGCTTACTAAGATAACATTATTTTATATCGTCCCAGTCGTCGGTACGGAAGGGACCTACGGGAAGGCCGGAAACGGTCTTGAGGTTGCACTCGGGATTGTCGGCCCAGGCATAGCGTACTGCTACGGGGTGGGGAACATCGGGGCATTCCACCACTACACGCCAGATGAACTGACCGTTACCTTCTGTATGGGCCTTGGCAACATGCCACTGGTGGTCGGGACCTGCTACGGTGAAGCCCGTGATAGCTGAATTCTCAGCCAACATATCGTTTCCGAAGCCAGGCATGAAGCTTAGGAGTGCTTTTCCGTCGGAGACAGTCATCTGAAGATATTCGGGAGCGGAGCATGCTTCCTCGCGACCGTAGGTGCGGTTAAGGGCCAGCAGAGCCAGTCGGCGACCTACTTCCTGCTTGTTCTTGGGATGAATATCGTTGGCCATACCGATATCGATGTTTACCATCATACCCACTCCGTCGAGCTTCTGTGCCTTGCGCTGTACTTCGCGCAGGGCTGCCCATCCTGACTGGGGCTGGAGGTCCTTACGCTGCAGGTAGTTGGCTAACTGAACGAAGTAGAAGGGTAGGGCCTTCGATTCGGTGTTCTGCATCCATCTGCGGCGGTTGTCCTGAGGTTCGGGCTTGGGGAAGGGAGCTACCTGGGAGTTCTTGTTGAAACGGGCCTGCCAATCCAGAATAAGTGCCTGGAACAGACTCTCGTACTGAACAGCTCTGCCGACGTTCGAGCATCCCTGATACCACAGGAAACCGCGTACAGGCATCGAAAGGAAGGGAGCCACCATACTGTTGTACAAGCCTGACGGATACCAGGAGTCGCTGGGGGAACGGGGCTCCGTCATGTCTGTGGGAGTCTTTATGCCTGCCATATCCAGACTCTTCTTCCAACTCCAGTTTCCTCCCAGGGAGATGGTGGTTGCTCCGGCGGTGGCAACACCTACCTTGCTGAATCCTCCCTCGCCGCCTGTATCGGTAACACGGACAGCGAGTACATTCTTGCCAGCCTTTACCAACTTACCGGGGACGGTGTAGGTGCGGTTGCTCAACCATCCAGAACCCATACCTATGCGTTGTCCGTTCCAATAGGTTACATCCTCGTCGTCGATAGCGCCAAGGTCCAACTTCAGGTCCTTGCCTGCCAGGGATGCGGGAACCTCTACCGTGTGACGCAACCAGGCGATACCGTCGAAGTCCTTCAACTCGTCGGTCTTTCCCCAGAGGTTAGGCTGGGCCATCTGCTTCCAGCCGCTCTCGTTCAAGTCTGCTGCTGCCCAGACAGCCTTGTCGATGTTGCCGTCCTCGAGTCCCTGGTCGTTGCCATAGACTTTCTGCATCCACTCGGCACGCTCGTCGAGATAGAGTTGGTTAATCTTATCCTCATCGAATCCTGTGGCGAAGGTTCTCTTGGCGTGTTCCTGGAATCCTATCACATTCTGCAGCCTGTCCAGACTTACCCAACTCTCGGCGGGTGTTCCGCCCCAAGAGCTGTTGACAACACCAATGGCAATGCCCAGTTTCTGTGATACCTCGCGGGCGAAGAAGTAGGCAGCAGCAGAGAATTCTCCCACTGTCTCGGGTGAGCATTGCACCCATCCCTTGGTATAGCCCAAAGGTACATTGGTCTGAGGTGAACGGGCCACAACGCGCTCTACTTGGAACAGGCGTACCATGGGGTGTGTGGCATTGGCCACTTCCTGCTCGTAGTTGTTTACCTGTCCCCATCCTTTTACGGGCATCTCCATATTGGACTGACCGCTGCAGAACCAAACCTCACCGGCCATGACATTCTCGAGCACCACCTTCTTGCCGTCGTCGAAGGTCAGTGTGTAAGGTCCTCCGGCTGAGGGAACCTGAAGGTCGAACTCGAAGGCTCCTGTTGTTTTGTCAGCCTGTGCCTTAACGGTTTTATTGTCCCACGAGGGGGTAATCTTCACGGTTGCACCTTTCTTGGCCGTAGCCTGCAGGTGAACCTTCGTTCTTTGCTGTAAAACCATGTTTGAGGTCATCCAGCCGGGCAGCGTAACATCTGCCCAAGTCATTACGGTGCAAAGAGAGACCGTAAAGAGTACAAATAGTCGTCTCATAGATAAAATATTGGTTAATTAGTACACATTTTTGGCAAAGATATATTTTTTCCGTTTATTTTTTTCTCTTTATACCTTATTATTTTTAACTTTTTTCCTACCTTTGCCTAAATAACAATCAAATCAACCGGAAACAAACATGAACAGGTCAAAAATCGGAATGCTTATTGCACTCACCCTCTTTACCATTGGTATAATTGTGGTGACTATCGGTATCGACAGCAGGAAGCAGAACAATAATCCCGATGCCGAACTCTCGGAGGATGCCAGTGAGTTTGTAACACTGACAGATGCTGTGCCGGATGCTATTCTGGAGATCCGCTATTTTGGCACTTATAACTTTGTGGGAACAAGGATCGACGGTTACCTGGAACCTACGGCTCTGCTTACGAAGGTGGCAGCCGATAGCCTGAAGGCAGTGAGTGATGATGTAATGGCATTGGGTTACCGACTGAAGATTTACGATGCCTACCGTCCCCAGCAGGCAGTGGATCATTTTGTACGTTGGGCTGCCGATGTGCCCGATACGCTGATGAAGCATTATTTCTATCCCGACCTCGACAAGAGTGTTCTTTTCGAGCAGGATTATATTTATGCGAAGAGCGGTCATTCGAGAGGCTCGACCGTTGACCTGACCCTCTTTGATATGGAGACAGAGAAGGAATTGGATATGGGCGGCACATTCGACTGGTTCGGTCCTGAGAGTCATCCCGACTTCTGCGGCGACCCCGAGAGCGCCGCGTTTACGGGTGACAACAGCAAAAGTCCCGCAGGCCGTTCCATTACCCCCGAGCAGTTCCGCAACCGTATGATTCTGCGTGCTGCCATGCTGCGTCACGGTTTCCAGGCTTTAGACAGTGAATGGTGGCATTTCACCCTGAAGGATGAGCCGTTCCCGGAAACCTACTTTAATTTCCCCGTGAGGCAATTAAATAAATGCAAAGAATAAAAAATTAATAAAAAATATGAAGATACATAAAAGTTGGATTATCACGCTGATGGCAGCAGGAATACTGACAGCATGTGGAGGCAGTGACAAGAAAGCCGATGAGGAAAAGGTGCACACAGTGATGACTGTGTTACCGCTGAACCGTCAGGAGTTTGCCGTAAAGAATTTCTCGGGTGTAGTAAAGGAGAACAGTACCGTGAGCCTAAGCTTCCGCACCCCAGGACAGATTAAGCGTGTTCTGGTAAAGGAAGGTACGTTTGTAAGAAAGGGGCAGTTGGTTGCCACGCTCGATGCAAAGGACTACCAGCTGCAGGTTGATGCTGCACAGACACAGTACGACCAGCTGAAAAACGAGGTCGAGAGACTGACGAAGTTGCACGAGGCCAACAGCGTGACGGGTAATGACTACGAGAAGGCTACAAGCGGACTGGAACAGCTGCGTATCAAATTGCAGAACGCTAAGAACCAGTTGAGCTATACCCAACTGACAGCTCCCGTTGACGGAACTATCCAGAAGGTGAACTTCGAGCCTGCTGAGATGGTCAGTGCCGGACTGCCTGTCATGGATCTTATAGACACCCGCAGTATGGAGGTTGAGGTGAACATTCCCAATGATGTTTACCGCATGTTGGCCAATACGACCGAAGCCTACTGTACAGCCGCTGGTAACCGATATAATCTGCACAAAAAAAGTGTTTTGGCAAAAGCGGATGCCAACCAGCTCTTCACAGTGAAATATGCCTTAGACGGGCATCTCAGTGCAGGTGTGAACGTTAACGTGTTTATCGAGATGGGCGGTTCGGAGACCGTTAAGGGTTTGTCTATTCCGGCCCATGCCATCTTTGAGGATAAAAATCAGCCCTACGTCTGGGTGGTGGAGCAAGGTGACGTAGTAAAGCGTCATGCCATCTCGCTGAGCGGTGTGGATTCCGAGGGTATGGCAGTTGTCATCGACGGTCTCTCTGCCAGTGACCGTGTGGTGAAAGCTGGTGTGAAGGCGCTTCACGATGGTGACAAGGTGAAAATTGTTACACAGAAGAAAACGAATGTGGGAGATCTTCTTTGAACGATAACGTCAACGTCAACGTCAACGATAACTGCAGAAAATTAATATTATTATGAACGCAAGAGCACTGACAGAATTTTTTGTCAAGCGACCGACTATATTTTGGAGCTTTGTGTTGGGAATCCTTTTCATGGGTGTTTTCAGTTACATTAAAATGCCCAAACTGGAGGATCCAGCCGTTGCTGTTAAGCAGGCTTCAGTTGTACTGCTCTATCCAGGAGCTACCGCCCACGAGGTGGAGCTGGAGGCCGTACAGGTAATGGAAGACGAATTACGAACCGTGGCCGATGTTAAGGAACTGATTACGGACTGTCGTCCTAACATGGCCATTATATGTGTTAAGTTCCAGCAAAAAGTGAAGATGTCCGAGATGGAGCAGCACTTCGACCAGTTGCGCCGTAAGGCTAACGATGTACAGTCGAAGCTTCCCTCTGGCTGCTATCCCCCAATCGTAGTGGACGACATGCTGGATGTCTATGGCTTGTTCTACTCCTTCACGGGAGACGGCTACAGCTATGCCGAACTGGAGAAATACGCCAAGCTGGTACGTCGTGAACTGCTTACCGTGAAGGGTGTTAAGCGCATCAATATTATCGGCACCCGTCCCGAGGTCATCAATATCGTTATCGATAAGGATAAACTGGCACGAACGGGAATCTTGCCAACGCAGGTGATGATTGGTTTGCAGAATGCGGGTAAGACGGTGAATGCCGGAAACTATGACAATTACGACGACCGCCTTCAGTTGCGTGTGAACAACGAGTTGGAAGACGAGAAGGATATTGCAGACCTGCATATCCGTACTGCCGAAGACAAAATAATGCGTATCGGTGACATAGCCAAGGTGGAGCGCAGCTATAAAGAACCGCAGACAGGAGGCTTCTTTGTTGACGGAAAGCCGGCACTCGGTATCTGTATCACCCTGAACGATGATGCCATTGTACCCGATGTGGGTAAGGCTGTGGACAAGAAGCTGGCCGAAGTAATGGACCGCGTTCCCGTTGGGTTCGAGACGGACAAGATCTTCTTCCAGGCCGACCAGGTGACAAGTGCTGTCAATGGCTTCCTGCTAAACCTGTTGGAATCTGTCCTCATCGAGATTATCGTGATGATGTTCACCTATGGATTCCGAGGCGGTATGATTATCGGAACCAGTCTGGTGCTGGCCATCTTCGTAACCTTCCCCATTCTGCTCATGGCCGACAGTACCCTGCAGCGTATCTCCCTGGGTGCGTTTATTGTGGCTATGGGTATGCTGGTAGATAATGCCATTGTGGTGATGGACGGTATATTGGTGGACCGTAAACGAGGCTTAGGTCCTAAGTCGTACCTTTATAATATAGTCAACAATACGGCACTACCCATGTTGGGAGCAACAGTTATTGCTGTGCTGACATTCTATCCCACCTTTATCTCGAAAAGCACAGCCGGTGAATACTGCCGTGACCTTTTCCTGGTACTCTGTATCTCTTTGCTGGCCTCATGGGTAATGGCAATGGTGCAGGTTCCGTCTTGTGTGGTAGCTTGGATGCCGCTAAGACCGAAAGAAAAGGGAGGCGATGGCGAAGTCAAAGAGTCGAAACTGCAGGCTATGATACGCAAGCTGATAGGAACGCTCATCGACTTCCGCTATGCCACCATCGGCGTTATGGTAGCATTGTTGGCTCTTTGTGCTTTCGGATATACCAAGGTGAAGCAGGTATTCTTCCCCGACTTTGACTACGGTCAGTTTGTTGTGGAATATCATCTGCCTGACCAGACCAGTCCCGATCGGGTAAGGGAAGACTTGCTGGCTATCACAGACACCCTGTTGAAGAATCCGAAGATTGACCGCGTAGCAGCCTCTATGGGTTCGTCTCCTGTACGCTATAGTCTGGTCCGCCCCATGAACACCAGCGGCAGCAGTGACGGAGAGCTCATCATAGACACAAAGGATTTCAAGACGATGAAGGAAGTCATCAATGAGATCCGCCCGCAGTTGCGTGCTGCTTATCCCGATGCCTATATCCGTTTCCGTAATTACAACTTCAGTATCACCACCACTCATACCGTTGAGGTGGAATTCCAGGGTCCCGACCCAGAGGTATTACGCGATCTGGCTCATCAGGCCGAGGCCATCATGCGCAACTCGAAGTACGTTGATACCTATTCCGTGCAGAATAACTGGCAGAATAAGGGAAAGGCCGTTGTGGCCAATTATGTGCAGACCGATGCTTTGCGTAGCGGACTTAACCGTGAGAACGTAGCCGACGCATTGCTTGCGGCTACCGACGGAATGCCTGTCGGCATCATCAGTGATCAGGACAAGAAAGTTATCGTGCAGATGCTGGTGCGCAACGAGGATGGTTCGAAAATCAAGGCCATCAGTAATATGCCCGTATGGAGCACTTTGAATATGAATATCACTCCTGATGATGTACAGGGACTGATAACCGGTACCACACGTATCGAGGATGTAGAGAGCAAACTGACCAATAGCATTCCTCTGGGTACAGTAAACAGTGATATTCACTTGGAATGGGAAGAGGACTATATCTTCCGTCATAACGGACAGCGCACGATTCAGGCAGAGTGTGACCCGAATCCGGATTTGAGTGATGCCACACCGAAGAAGGTGGAAGCTGACATCCGCAAGGCCATCAAAGCTATCAAGTTGCCACAAGGCTATACCATGTCGTGGCAAGGCGAAGGAGGCAGCTCGGGAGAAGCAGCCAGCTCCATACTGGGTCTTTTCCCCTTGGCCTTTGTATTCATACTCGTCATCATGCTGTTGTTGTTCAACAGCTGGAAGCAGGTGCTGACTATTGTGTTCTGTGTGCCGTTCATCGTTGTGGGAATCGTTCCGGCATTGCTCCTTCTGGGGAAGCCCTTCACCTTCATTGCCATCCTTGGCGCAATGGGTCTGGTGGGTATGATGATCAAGAACGGTATCGTACTTGTGGATGAAATAAACCGCCTGCAGAAAGAGGAGAAGCTTCCTGCCTACGACGCAGTCGTGAATGCTACTGTCAGCAGAACGAGTCCTGTTATCATGGCGTCGCTGACCACTATCCTGGGTATGGCTCCGCTTGTCCCCGACCCCATGTACGGCTCTATGGCAGTCTGCATTATGTCGGGCTTGGCTATGGGAACGCTTATCATCCTTATATTCCTGCCTATTTTGTATTCCACCATTTTCAAAGTCCAAAAAAAACAAAAAGCATGAGACATTACATATTATATTCTATAATAATGATTTCAGTGGCCGGGCTCAAAGCACAGCCGTTGCAACTGAGTCTGCAGGACTGCCGTAGGATGGCCCTGGAATATAACGAGAAAATCAAGGTTGCCGACAATGCTGTAAACAAGGCAAAACTGGACCGCCAGATTGCCTTTGCCCAGTATCTGCCCAAGGTGGACGGTTCTTTTACATTATTGCATATGCAGACTCAGGACTTATTGGAAATTGAGAATACGCTGGGTCTTTCTTTGCAGACGCGCGGAACCTTCCTTGCCGGTGTCCATGTTACGCAGCCCCTCTACGCAGGAGGACAGATAACAGCAGCCAACCGCTTGGCCCGTATCGGCCAGACCGTTAGCGAAGAGCAACAGCGCAAAGTCCGTCAGCAGGTTATCGCCGAAGTGGATAATGCTTACTATACACTTATCTCTGTCCGCTCCAAGGTGCAGATGCTGGAAGCGTATGCCCGTCAGATGCAGGGACTTTATGACCAAGTGAAACTGGGTGTCGATGTGCAGATGGCTACAGAGAACGACCTGCTACGTATCTCTACCAAGCAGAACGAGATAAGTTACCAGTTACAGAAGGCACGTAACGGTGAACAGCTCTGCGGATTGGCTTTGGCTTATGCCATAGGTGCCGATCTGGAACAGACTATCGTACCTACTGATACCACACTCAATGCTCAGCATTCCGAATTAAGTGAGGATTTCTCGACCCGTCCTGATTTGCTTCTTCTGCAACAGCAGGTGAAGGCCAACGAGGTATTGGTCAAGAAGGAACGTTCCAACTATCTGCCAACCTTGGCACTGTTGGGAAGCTATACCTATCACGACAACCTGAGGCTGAAGGGCAATCTGAATTTGTCTGACGGCACCAGCCTGAATTATAATCACACCTTCAGCGGTGGCATGCCCTATGCCTTGTTGGCCCTGAAGTTGCCCATCTTCCATTGGGGTGCTGAGCTGAAGAAGGTAAAGAAGGCAAAGCTGAACCTGGCTGATTCGAAGTTGCAGCTGCAGCAGATGGAACGAGGTATGCGCGTCGAGGTTCGTAAGGCTGTTCAGAATGTTACGGATGCCCAGCGCATGGTGGAGACTGCCACAATTGGCAGACAGCAGGCTGACGAGAACCTGCGTGTGATGCGTCAGAAGTACGACAACCAGTTCTGCACTATGACCGACCTGCTGGATGCCCAGTCGCAATGGCAACAGGCACGCAGTAACCTTATCGAGGCTCAGACACAGCTGAAGATTTACGAGACCGAATATCTCCGCGTGACAGGAAGGCTGGAATAGACCCTCCCTCAACCCCCTTTAGGGGGAGAGAATAAAGTTTAGAGTTTAGAGTTGGGAACGAAGACATTAATCAGTGGGTCCCTCAATGTTCAATGGTTAATTTTCAATTAAATAACAACTATGGGAAAAATAAAGACAATAGGAATTCTTACTTCCGGTGGTGATGCCCCCGGAATGAATGCTGCCATACGCGCTGTGACACGCGCCGGTATCTGCAACGGTTTTACTATCAAAGGTATCTACCGCGGCTACGAAGGACTCATCAACGATGAGGTAAAGACTTTTACTACTGAGGATGTCAGCGGTATCATCACGCGAGGCGGTACCATCCTGAAGACAGCCCGTAGCAAAGACTTTATGACCGAAGAGGGCATGCAGAAAGCTTACGAGACATGTCGGAAAGAAGGGATAGATGCTCTGGTAGTTATCGGAGGTAACGGTTCGCTGACGGGTGCGTGGAAGTTCGGCGTAGAGTTTGACTTCCCTGTTATAGGTCTGCCTGGTACCATCGACAATGACCTGTATGGTACAGATGCCACCATCGGCTATGATACCACCATGAATACCATTATGGAGTGTGTTGACCGCATCCGTGATACAGCCAACTCGCACGAACGTATCTTCTTCGTCGAGGTGATGGGTAGGGATGCAGGCTTCCTGGCTCAGAACTGCGCCATTGCCTGTGGAGCAGAGGCAGCCATAGTACCCGAGGAAACGACAGATGTTGACCAGTTGGCCGAGTTCATGAGCCGAGGCATCCGTAAGTCGAAGAAGTCGTGTATCGTCATTGTATCGGAAAGTCCCAAGTGTGGTGCCCTCTACTATGCCGACCGCGTGAAGAAAGAGTTCCCCGGATTTGATGTCAGGGTCTCTATTCTGGGTCACCTGCAGCGTGGCGGTTCACCGTCTGCCCACGACCGTATATTGGCCAGTTGTATGGGTGCGGGTGCTATCGAGGCACTTATGCAGGGACAGCGCAACGTAATGATAGGCTACAGGATGGACGAGATTGTCTATGTACCCTTCAGCGAGTGCATCCGTACGGACAAACGCTTCGATAAGCGACTGATAAAGGTGCTTGACGAGCTGAGCATCTAAACAGACGCATTGTAGGAAAAACTGTATATTCGCAAAGTTTTCACAGATAATATTCAAATGAAGAAAATCTTTTTATTATGCCTAATGGCCATAGGAGCAACATCCTATGCGCAAATTCAAAAACCAGTCTACTTAGACGAGAGTAAGGATATTGAAGAACGTGTAGAAGATGCGCTGAAACACATGACATTGTCCGAGAAGATAGATGTGATTCATGCGCAGAGCAAGTTCAGCAGCGCTGGTGTAAAACGCTTGGGATTCCCTGATTTCTGGACGGATGACGGCCCTCATGGGGTTCGTCCGGATGTGCTGTGGGATGAGTGGGAACAGGCCGGTCAGACGAACGACTCCTGCGTGGCTTTCCCGGCCCTGACCTGTCTGGCAGCTACCTGGCATCCTACTTTCTCTTATATGTACGGTCATGCTTTGGGCGAGGAGGCACTCTATCGCGGCAAGAGCATGATTCTGGGACCCGGCATCAATATTTACCGTACTCCCCTGGGCGGAAGAAACTTTGAGTATATGGGCGAGGACCCTTATCTGACTTCGCAAATGGTGGCACCTTATGTTCAGGGCCTGCAGAGTGTGGGAGTAGCCAGTTGTGTAAAGCACTACTGCCTGAACAACGATGAGGAATACCGTCATCAGGTGAATGTGAAAATCAGCGACCGTGCCCTGCGTGAGATTTACCTGCCCGGCTTCGAGGCGGCTATCAAGGAAGGAAAGGCCTGGGGTATCATGGGAGCCTATAATCTGTATAAGGATGAGCACAACTGCCATAACAGCATCACGCTGAACAAGATTCTGAAACAGGAATGGGGTTTCGACGGTGTTGTAGTAAGCGACTGGGGCGGCGCGCACGACTTGGACCAGGCTGTCAGGAACGGTCTGGATATGGAATTCGGCACATGGACAGACGGTTTGACCATGGGTGCCACGAATGCTTATGATATGTATTACCTCTCCAAGCCTTACCAGAAGGCTATTCTGGAAGGTAAATATACCGAGAAGGAACTGGACGAGAAGGTCCGCCGTGTGCTGCGTACGTTCTTCCGTACGACGATGAACCGTCAGAAACCTTATGGTTTCCTCTGTAATGAGGAACATTATGTTACAGCCCGTTTAGTGGCTACCGACGGCATCGTGCTCCTGCAGAATGAAGGAAATGTGCTACCCATCGACCCAGTTGGAAAGAAGATTCTGGTAGTGGGAGAGAATGCCATCAAGATGATGACCGTAGGCGGTGGTTCCAGCTCGTTGAAGGTACAGCACGAAATCAGTCCCTTGCAGGGTCTGCAGGAACGTCTGAAAGGCAGTAACTGCCAGATTGAATTTGCACGCGGCTATGTGGGTGATGTAACCGGCAACTACAATGGCGTTACCACCGGTCAGAACCTGAAGGACGACCGTTCTCCCGAGGTGCTCATAGCAGAAGCTGTGGAGAAAGCCAAGACAGCTGACTATGTGATTATCTTCGGTGGCCTGAACAAGAGCGACTATCAGGATTGTGAGGGACACGACCGCAAGACCATGGATTTGCCATACGGACAGGACAACCTGATTACAGCGCTTGCTGCTGTCAACAAGAACACCATTTATGTAAACATCAGCGGTAATGCCGTAAGCATGCCATGGAAGAAGCAGGTACCTGCCATCATGCAGGGATGGTTCTTAGGCAGCGAGGCAGGCAAGGCATTGGCTGCCGTGTTGGTGGGCGATGCGAATCCCGGCGGTAAATTACCTTTCACCTGGTACGAGAGCCTCAAACAGGTGGGAGCCCACTCCTTTGGTGAGGAGGCCTTCCCAGGCGTATGGCGTAACGGTGAGAAGAAGATTATCGACGAGGAGTACAAGGAAGGTATATATGTAGGATACCGTTGGACTGACAAGCAGAAGCTGAAACCTACCTTTGCCTTCGGTCATGGCTTGAGCTATACTACCTTCAAGGTGAGCAACCTCAAAGCAGAGAATACGTTTACCGCTGCCGGTATTATGACTTTCAGGGTAGATGTTACCAATACGGGCAACAGAGCGGGCTCGGATGTCGTACAGCTTTACATCAGCGATGTGAAGTGCAGTGTGGATCGTCCTGTGAAGGAACTGAAAGCATTCCAAAAGGTTTTCCTGAAACCGGGTGAAACGAAAACCATAACCCTGAAGACCGACAAGCGTGCCCTATCTTTCTGGGATGAAGAGACCAACGACTGGAAGGCAGAGCCGGGCGAGTTTATTGCCCAGGTTGGTGATGCCTCGGATAATCTGCCCTGTAAGCTGAAATTCACCTTAGTTGAGAATTGAACAAAATAAATGTAACTGATATATCGGCACCTGAGCTGGCGCCATACGCTACGCTGACTGAGGCTCAGTTGCGTAACAGGCTGGAGCCGGAAAAGGGTATATTTATCGCTGAGAGTCCCAAGGTTATTAAAGTGGCGCTGGAGGCGGGATATGTGCCCCTGTCTTTTTTGTGCGAAGGGAAACATATCGAAGGCGATGCCAAGGAGATTTTGGCGACGGTGCCTGAAGATATTCCTGTCTATACAGGCTCTCGCGAGTTGTTAGCCAGTCTGACGGGCTATACACTGACACGTGGTGTGCTCTGTGCAATGCACCGACCCGCTCCGCGTCCGCTTGCAGAGGTCTTGAGGGATGCCCATAGGGTAGTGGTGATACACAGTGTATGTGATACCACCAACGTCGGTGCTATCTTCCGCGCTGCAGCAGCTCTTGGCATGGATGCTGTGCTGATGACCGAAGATGCCTGCGATCCATTGAACCGTCGTGCTGTAAGAGTATCTATGGGGAGCGTCTTCCTGGTTCCCTGGACTTGGATACCCACTGGTATAGAGGGCTTACAACAATTACATGCTCTTGGTTTCAAGACAGCAGCTATGGCGCTTAGAAATGATAATATAGATATAGACTCGCCTATATTGAAGTCTGCGGATAAGTTGGCTATCATCATGGGCACGGAAGGTGAGGGTTTACCCCAGGCAATCATCGATGCCGCTGACTATGTGGTTCGTATACCCATGTATAATAAGGTAGATTCGTTGAATGTAGCCGCTGCAGCCAGTATCGCATTTTGGGAAATAAAGAAATGAAAATAGTAGAATTAGACGGATATGCAGCCAACCCGGGCGATTTGTCGTGGGACGGTCTGAAGCAGTTGGGCGAACTGACAGTTTATGACCGCACTGCTCCACAGGATGTGTTGGAACGAGCCCGAGGTGCTCAGGTAATACTGACCAACAAGGTGCTTATAACAGCAGAGCTGATGGACCAGTTGCCCGA
>CADAWW010000047.1 GCA_902791675.1 uncultured Bacteroidales bacterium | reverse complement strand
GCACCCTGAGGGCTCTCGATGATACGTTCGTTCTTGTACAGTCCAGCTGCCTCTATCTCAGCCAGTTCCTTCTTCAGATGTTCTTGAAATTTTGAATACATAATTATATGTTTTAAAGTTATTCTATACAGTTTATAAACCTGTGTTTTCCCCCTTTGTAGGTTAGTTCAGGTATGCAAAGTTACGTTTTTTCTGAATATGTTGTTATCAATCTGATAACTTTTTTTCTTTTTTTAGGTATTTTCCCGTATAACTTTGCTTGCATTTTGCTATTTCCTCGGGAGTGCCGCATGCTACGATATTGCCTCCGGCCTCTCCGCCCTCAGGACCTAAGTCGATGACGTAATCAGCACACTTGATAACCTCCATGTTATGTTCGATGATTATTATGGTATGTCCGCGTTCTATCAGCGCATCGAAGGATGCCAGCAGTTTCTTGATATCGTGGAAATGAAGTCCGGTAGTGGGCTCGTCGAAGATAAAGATAGTGGGCTGTTGTTTCTCCATTCCCAGATAATAGGCCAGTTTTACGCGTTGGTTTTCTCCGCCGGACAGGGTAGAGGATGACTGGCCCAACTTGATGTATCCCAAGCCGACATCTTGCAGGGGTTTCAGAAGGTTTGTGATTTTCTTCTGTTTGTGTTCTGTAAAAAACTCTATGGCCTGATTGATGGTCATGTTAAGTATATCATAAACATTCTGCCCTTCGTAAAGGACTTCCAGAATATCGTGTTTGAAGCGCTGGCCGTGACAACTCTCGCACTCCAGCACCAGATCGGCCATAAACTGCATTTCTACGGTGATGGTTCCCTCGCCCTTACATTCCTCGCACCTGCCTCCTTCGGTATTAAAGCTGAAATAGGCTGGGGTGTAGCCCATCTGTTTGGAGAGTGGCTGGCTGGCAAAGAGTTTGCGTATTTCGTCCCACGCCTTTACGTACGTGACTGGATTGGAACGTGTGCTCTTGCCGATAGGGTTCTGGTCGACGAACTCAATGTGTCGGACCATATTCATATCGCCCTTCAGTTCCAGGAACTCACCAGGGCGTTCTGCCACTTCGTCGAAATGCCGCTTCATGGCGTTATAGAAGATGTCGCGCACCAGTGAACTCTTGCCACTTCCGCTGACGCCTGTTACACAAGTAAGTATGTTCAGCGGGAAACGAACGTCTATACCTTTCAGGTTGTTGGCTCTTGCCCCCTTTACCTCAATATAATTATTCCAAGGTCTGCGCGAGACTGGCACTTCTATACGGTCTTGTCCACAGAGGAAAGCCAGCGTATGAGAAGATGCAATTTCATCTTTTATCTTTTTGTCTTTATCTATCTCAGAGGGGTCTCCCTGCCAGACAATATTTCCACCCAGGCGACCGGCTTCGGGGCCGATATCTATAATCCAGTCGGCTGCACGCATGATGTCTTCGTCGTGTTCCACCACAATGACGGTATTGCCTAAATCACGCAATTCCTTCAGGACGTAAATCAGGCGGTCGGTATCCCGACTGTGAAGGCCGATACTGGGTTCATCCAGGATGTAAAGACTGCCTACCAGACTGCTCCCAAGTGAAGTTGCCAGATTGATACGCTGACTTTCTCCTCCAGAGAGAGAGTTAGAAAGACGGTTCATAGTAAGATACCCCAATCCGACATCCAGGAGGAAGTGCAGTCGGTTCTTTATCTCGGTAAGAATACGATTGGCTATCTGTTGCTCGTGTTCTGTAAGTTGCAAGTTTTCTATCCAAGGCAGTAAATCCGTGACGGGCATTTCAACCAGTTCCGAAATGCTTTTGCCGCAAACTTTCACGTAGCCGGCCTCGGGTTTTAAGCGGGTGCCGTGACATTTGGGACATGTAGTCTTACCTCTGTATCGGGCCAGCATCACGCGGTTCTGAATCTTGTATTGCCCTTGTCGGAGCATCTCGAAGAATTCGTCTATGCAGAGCATACCCCATTCCTTTTCCTCGGGTGCCAGTTTCCAATCCTTTGGAACCTGAATACCATCTTTGCCCTTGGGCTCATGCTGAATAGGGCTTCCGTGCCAGAGCCAGTCTTTCTCGTCCTGTGTCAGTTCGAAGTAAGGCTTAAAGATGGGAAAACCACGTTCTGAGTTAAACCGTATAAACCAATTCTTCCATTCGGCCATCTTTTCGCCTCGCCAGCAGACAACAGCCCCGTCGTAAACACTTAGGGCACTATTGGGAATGACAAGATGCTCATCTATACCCATAATCTTGCCGAATCCCTCACATTCAGGACAGGCACCCGCGGGCGAGTTAAAGGCAAAAAGGTTGTCGGATGGTTCCTCGAAGGTCATCCCGTCTGCCTCAAATCGGGTACAGAAGTATACCATCTCACCACTGGGAAGATACTGAAGTATCATATCGCCCCCGCCTTCATAGAAAGCAATCTCGGCAGAATCTACCAAACGAGCGATGACGTCTTTCTCGTTTTTGGCCGACAGACGGTCTACAACCAGATAAATATCTTCTTTGCCTTTGGGTTGGTATTCATCTATTCTCACCACTTCGCCATTTACCAGCAATCGGCTAAAGCCCTGTTGTGTAAGAACGTTAATATTGGATTTGGGCTTGCAGAGCACCATCAGTTTAGTGCCCTCGGGGTGGGAAAGCATGTTCTGCACTACATCTTCTGTGGTGTGCTTCTTGACCTCCTGACCACTTATGGGGCTATAGGTACGACCTATTCTGGCATACAGAAGTCGCAGGTATTCGTATATTTCAGTGCTGGTGCCGACCGTGCTTCTGGGGTTTCGGCTGGTTACCTTCTGCTCTATGGCTATGGCAGGCGGGATTCCCTTTATATAATCGCATTCAGGCTTATTCATGCGCCCCAGAAACTGACGGGCATAGGCGGAGAGACTCTCCACATAGCGTCTTTGTCCCTCGGCATAAAGCGTATCAAAAGCAAGGCTGCTCTTACCGCTGCCGCTCAAGCCAGTTATGACCACCAACTTTTCACGTGGTATCTCCAAGTCGATGTTCTTAAGGTTATTAACCCTGGCTCCTTTTATCTTTATGCAATTCTCCATATCCGGTTTACCGTTTACTGTTTACTGTTTACCGTTTACTGTTTACCGTTTACTGTTTACCGTTGATAATTTTCAACTTTCAACTTTCAACTTTCAACTATATTTCGTAATTTCCCCGCACAGATTGCTGTTCATCAGTTCTTGAATCTTCTCTTTAGGTAATTTATGTCCCAAAAGGAACATCAGTTTTGTAATGGCGCACTCAGGTGTACTGTCATAGCCGCTTACCACGCCAGCCTCCATGAGTGGCAGACTGGTTTCGTAAAGACCCATGTGAACACTTCCAGCCTGACACTGGGTGATGTTTACCAAAAGGAGCCCACGGTTATTGGCATCACGCAGTTCCTCTTTGAACCATTTGAGCTGAGGGGCATTGCCTGCGCCAAATGTCCTGATAACAACAGCTTTTAAATCGGGAATATTCAGCACAGCGTGTACCAGACTTCTTTGAATACCAGGGAAAAGGGTAAGTACTACCACATTAGGGTCTACAAGATAATGTGGTTTGAAGGGCTTGCTGGGGTCAGGCTTACGGATAGCAGCCTCGTTGAACTTAATCTGCATACCTGCCGTTGCCAAGTCAGGATAGTTGAACGAGCGGAAAGCATTGAACAGCTCGGCGTTTATCTTGGTAGTTCTGTTGCCTCGCATCAGTTTCTCCTTAAAGTAGATGCAGACTTCGGGCACTATGGGGGTACCGTCTTCATGCTGTGCTGCTGCTATTTCGATGGCTGTAATAAGATTTTCCTTGCCGTCAGTTCTTATCTTTCCGATGGGTAACTGCGAACCGGTAAGAATAACTGGTTTTCCCAAATTCTCCAACATGAAGCTTAATGCAGAAGCCGTATAAGCCATAGTGTCTGTGCCATGTAGTATAACAAATCCGTCGAACAGATTGTAATTGCTGTCAATTATCTTTACCAGACGAGACCAATGTTCCAACCCCATATCGCTAGAGTCGATGGGAGGATCGAAAGTGAAGGCGTGAATTTTGTAATCAAAGCGCTTCAGTTCGGGAACTTCATCCAAGAGTAGGTCGAAGTTGAAATTCTCCAAAGCACCGGTCTCTGCATTTTCTCTCATTCCTATTGTACCTCCTGTATAGATTAGGAGAACGCTGGGTCTATGTGTCTTGATTATGCTCATGCTTTAAGAAATTGTTTACAAAGGTACGAATAAGCGAGAGAAGAACAAAAGAAAAGCTTGTTTTTTCTTTTTTATTCCGAGCGAAAGTACTTTCGAGACAAATTCTCAAAGGTACGAATAAGCGAGAGAAGAACAAAAGAAAAGCTTGTTTTAAGAACAAAAGAAAAGCTTGTTTTTCTTTTTTATTCCGAGCGAAAGTACTTTCGATATAATCAAAGGTACGAATAAGCGAGAGAAGAACAAAAGAAAAGTGTTTTTCTTTTTATTTCGATGTGAAAGTAACTCCGACAATAGTCAAAAATATAAAAAAGAATGCTTAGAATTAGTAGATGTATTGTTTTTTTTTGTATTTTTGTACCGATATGAAGAACAAATGGTTTATTCTGCTGCTTTTTTTAGCAGTATCGGCAATTGCTCAGAACCCTAAGAGGGAGTTCAGAGGAGCATGGATTCAGAGTGTAAATGGTCAGTTCCAAGGCATGGGTCGCGACCGCATGCAGCAGGTGCTGACAAGTCAACTGAATGATCTTCAGAAGGATGGTATCAACGCTATCTTCTTCCAGGTAAGATGTGAGGGGGATGCCTTGTATCCCAGTGAGCTGGAGCCCTGGAGCCGCTATCTGACAGGGCAGCAGGGAACACCTCCTAATCCATATTGGGACCCTCTGCTGTGGATGGTTGAGCAGTGCCATGCCCGTAATATGGAGCTGCATGCCTGGATTAATCCCTATCGTGCCAAGACAAAGGGAACAACTGCGCTAGCCAATACTCATGAGTATTTCCGTCATCCCAATCATTTCTTTGATTATGACGGTCTGATGCTCTTCGACCCGGGTTATCCGGAGAACCGTAACTATATCTGCCAGGTGGCTTGTGACATCGTTCGCCGCTATGATGTCGACGGTATTCATATCGATGATTATTTCTATCCTTATCCTGTAGCAGGTCTTGCCATACCCGATGACAATTCTTATGCACTTTACGGAAAAGGGATGGACCGTGCAGAATGGCGCCGTCAGAATGTAAACCAATTTATCCAGCAGATGTGTTATCAGATTCGTTCTGTTAAGCCTTGGGTAAAGTTCGGTGTTTCTCCTTTCGGTATCTACCGTAATCAGATAAACGACCCCAACGGAAGTGCCACCAGTGGCTTGCAGAATTATGATGACCTGTATGCCGATGTACTTACGTGGGTGGAAAACGGTTGGGTTGATTATAACCTTCCTCAGCTTTATTGGGAAATCGGTCATAAGGCTGCGGATTACGAGACACTTATCAACTGGTGGAGTGCTCATGCCGGCAAGCGTCCTCTATACATAGGCCAGGATGTAATGCGTACTGTTAAGGCTCCTGACCCTCAGAACCCTTCCTCTCATCAGATGCCTCGTAAGTATATGCTGCAACGCAGTTTGCCAGGTATCTTTGGCAGTTGCCAATGGTATGCAGCAGCTGTATGTGAGAATCCTGGTAACTATCAGACTATGCTTCGTCAGGTTTATCACAGCACACCGGCTTTGCAGCCCAGGATGCCTTGGATTGACAACAGAGCCCCAGGTAAGCCCAGAAAGACTGCGATTGTCTGGACAGAGGATGGCCCCGTTCTCTTTTGGACTGCTCCTAAGGCAAAGACCGTTATGGACGAGGCTGTACAGTATGTTGTATACCGTTTCCTAAAAGGAGAAAAGATTAATCTTGAGGATCCTTCTCATATTCTTTGTATTACACGTGAGACAAATCTTCCTCTCACCTATCATGGTGGAAGGGCACCTTATGTTTACGTCGTAACGGCATTAGATCATCTGCAAAATGAATCTAAGGGTGCTAAGAAGAGTGTTAAGTTATGAAAACAAGAAATCTTATATATCTGAGCCTCTTAATTCCTGTCTTCTGCTCTTGCAATAATAAAGAGGGACAGAAAGAAGGACAGAATGCTTGTGCTACAGAACAGCAGACCACTGTGCATAGGATGAATGATTACGATCTGACAGACAGTGTAACAATGGGAAGTCATTTGTTCGTTTACAACATTCATCGTGAAGCTGATGACTCACTAAAGGTCGTGGTTGATGAGAATGGTGATAAGTTTATAGATAATTATTACGACCTGACCATCCACCGAGATGGTACAAATTTCTTCCGTCGCCGATTCACCAAGCTTTCCTTTGGCTCACAGTTGGACGAAACGTTCCGCATAAATGGAATCCTCGATGGTTTCCGCTTTATGTCGGCCAAAGAAGGAAAACTCACCTTCGGCGTTTGTGTAAGTTTCCCTGAGAGTGATATGTCTGAACCTTTTGTGCTGACAATCGGCCCTGACGGTAGTTTTACGCTAGAACCCGATACGGCTCCTGATATAGAAGAGGAAGATACGTCAGTCTGAAAAGAATCTGGCTACATCCATCATGCCGGGCAGAACAATATCTGCACCGGCATTTTTTAATACCTCATCTGCCAAAGGTCCTGTATTGGCCGCAATGGTAAAAATACCTGCAGCATGACCAGCCTGAACACCTAAAGGCGCATTTTCTACGACAATACCTTCCTCGGGTTTTATGCCAGCTTTCTGTAGCCCTTTCAGATAAGGCTCGGGATAGGGCTTCCCTAATGTAACGTCAAAGCCAGTCACCATCAGGTCTTGATGAAAATATCCGGGATAGCTTCTCTCTAACTTCTCTAATAGGGAAGTCTGGGCACTACCTGTTACCAAAACAATTTTCAGTCCTTTTTCTTTAACGGCTTGCAGGGTTTCTAATGCTCCAGGCATAGGCTTAGCCTCGGGACAAGTGTTAAAGACTTTGCTCTTGGCTTCGTAGATGAGTTGTTTCTCTTCTTCTGTAGCTTCACGCCCCCAGAATCGTTGTGCCAGAATGTTGATGGTTGCGCTGCCTGTCCTGCCTTCGTTCATGTATACCTCTTCCCGAGTCATCGCCAACCCGTATTGTGTCATGGCATGACTCCAAGCATATGCATGATTCGGCATACTATCAAACAGCACCCCATCCATATCAAATAGGACGGCTTTTTTCATTCCTTTGGATTAGGTATCAAAAAAAATAGAGATTAGAGTTTGTTTTTATAATAACTCTAATCTCTAATCTTTATTCTTAAATTTTAGCGAGCAAGGCGAGCCTTGATTGCTTCGGTTTCCTTCTCGTATCCAGGTTTGCCAAGGAGGGCAAACATGTTCTTCTTGTAAGCTTCGACACCAGGTTGGTTGAAGGCATTTACACCTAACAGCTGACAGTAAAGACCACAAGCAAGTTCAAAGAAGTAAATAAGTTGACCAAGGTGGTAGGCATCCAGTCTGTCGATGCTGATACGGATGCAAGGTACGCCACCATCCACATGAGCCAGCTGTGTTCCTAACTCGGCCATCTTATTAACCTCATCAACACGTTTACCAGCCAGAAAGTTCAGCCCATCCAGATTCTCCTCATCAAAGGGGAAAAGAACCTTATTCTCGGGATTCTCAACACTGATAACTGTCTCGAAAATACTGCGCTCACCTTCCTGAATCCACTGGCCCATAGAATGGAGGTCGGTAGTCAGGTCAACACTGGCGGGATAGATACCCTTGTTGTCCTTTCCCTCGCTTTCACCATACAATTGCTTCCACCATTCAGCTATGAAATGTAACTTGGGCTGATAGTTAGCCAGAATTTCTATCTTTTTGCCTTCGGTGTATTGGGCATAACGAGCGACAGCATATTGGGCACTGATATTCTCAGAGTAAGGCACATTAAGAGCAGTTGCCAGTTCCATGTCAGCAGCACCTTTTACCAACTTGGCTATGTCGAGTCCTGCTACCGCAATAGGCAGCAAACCTACAGGGGTAAGAACGCTGAAACGACCGCCAACGTTGTCAGGGATAATGAAACTGGTGTAACCTTCCTTGTCAGCTGTACTACGTGCAGCACCTTTCTTGGCGTCTGTGATAGCAACAATAACCTTCTTGGCCATGTCCTTGCCACGCTGCTGTTCGCATTGCTTCTTGAGTAAACGGAAAGCCAAGGCAGTCTCGGTGGTAGTTCCGCTCTTGCTGATGTTGATAACACCAAATTTCTTGTCTTTCAGGTATTCTGTCAGTTCGTACAGATAATCCTCACCGATGTTGTTTCCTGCAAACAGAATGGTAGGGTTTTCTCCATTATTGATGAGCCATTGGAAACTGTTGCTCAATGCCTCAATCACGGCACGGGCACCCAGATAAGAGCCACCAATACCTGCTACAACTACGGTGTCACAGTTATCACGTAGTGTCTGAGCACAATTCTGGAGTTCTGTCATAAACTCTGCAGTGATACTGCTGGGCAGATGTAACCAACCCAAGAAGTCATTACCAGGGCAGGTTCCATTTTCCAATGCTTTCTGAGCTTCTTTCACTTTGCCTTCGTAGGCAGCTACTTTTTCGGCACTAACCGGTGCCTTTGAGATGTCTAACTTAATCATAATATTTATCTGTTTAAACTTTGTTCTCTACATTATATATAATATATAAAAGAGGTGTTAGCCTAACACCTCACATAGTTTCTTAATCTCTTTATCCGGACGGGCACGTTCATACAAGATGTTGTACACAGCATCAACTATGGGCATATCAACTCCCACATGGTGAATGATGTCCTTCATACATTTACATCCGTAGTATCCTTCAGCCACCATTTCCATTTCCAATTGTGCGCTTTTTACACTGTAGCCTTGTCCGATCATGGTGCCGAAAACGCGGTTACGGCTGAAATGGGAATAGCCTGTAACGAGCAAATCACCCATATACACTGTGTTAGTAATATTGCGCTCAATGGGATAGATAGTATTCAGGAAACTTTTCATCTCACGTGCTGCATTACTCATAAGTACAGCCTGGAAATTGTCTCCATACTTAAGGCCATGACAGATACCGGCAGCAATGGCGAAAACATTTTTCAGCACTGATGCATATTCAATACCTATCACATCATTGCTTGTGCTGGTTTTTACATAGTCGCTTGCCAACATCTGTGAAAATTCCTCGGCTTTCTTCTGGTCAGCACATCCCACGGTAAGGTAAGTCAGTCGGTTCATGGCTACCTCTTCTGCATGGCTGGGACCGCCTATAACGGCCAGATTCTCTTCCGGTACATTATAAACCTGATTAAAGTAGTCCGAGCATATTACATTCTCATCCGGAACAATACCCTTGATGGCTGTGACAATGAATTTATTGTCCAGCCTGGTATAAAGCTTCCTAAGATGACCTTTCAGATAGGGAGAGGGAGTGACAAAGATAAGCGTGTCCGCTTTCTCTACCACTTCGTTGATATCGCTGCTGAAGTGAATTCTGCTTATATCAAACAGAACACTTGTCAGGTAGGCTGGATTGTGCTTTAGGCGTTTGAAATCTTCAATACGGTCATCTCTGCGCAGATACCACCAGATGCTGTCGTTTTTCTCCAACAACATTTTGGCTATAGCGGTTGCCCAGCTACCTCCGCCCAATACGGCTATTTTTCCTAAACTGTCCAAGTTGCTATTGTTTCCTGGCTGGGTTTCTCAACTTCCAGCTTATATTTCTTAACTATTTCTATAATCTGCTGCTGAATTTTTGCAGGATTCTCGTTTTTAAGTGTAGCTACCAGATTGTATCCGGCTTTACGCAGTATGGGGATAAACTCTGCAGGAATGCCTTTCTCCAGGAAAAGTTCATCCTTGTCGCGAGGAGCCTTTACCTCGGGCTTCATCTGTGGGAATAGCATAACCTCGCCAATCTGGAACTTACCCGTAAGCAGCATCACCAAACGGTCGATACCGATACCGATACCGAAAGTGGGAGGCATACCATACTGAAGGGCACGCAGAAAGTCTTGGTCGATAATCATTGCCTCGTCATCACCCTTTTCAGACAGACGCATCTGCTCTTTGAAACGCTCTTCCTGATCGATGGGGTCGTTCAGCTCAGAATAGGCATTAGCTAACTCTTTACCGTTTACCATCAACTCAAAACGTTCCGTCAAACCAGGCTTGCTTCGGTGCATTTTAGTCAGAGGCGACATCTCTACAGGATAATCTGTGATAAAGGTAGGCTGGATGAAGGTGCCCTCGCAGAACTCACCGAAGAGCTCGTCAATCAGCTTGCCCTTACCCATGGTCTCATCAACCTCCATACCCTTAGAGAGACAGAAGGCGCGAATCTCTTCCTCGCTCTTGCCATCGCAGTCGAAACCGGTCTTCTCCTTGATGGCATCGAGGATAGGCAGACGACGGAAGGGGGCACGGAACGAGATGACGTTGCCGTCAATCTCTACCTCGGGCTTGCCGTTGACAGCAGTACAGATCTCCTCGAGCATCTTCTCGGTGAAGGTCATACCCCAAAGCAGGTCCTTGTAGCTTACATACAGCTCCATGCAGGTGAACTCGGGGTTGTGGGTCTTGTCCATACCCTCGTTGCGGAAGTTCTTACCCATCTCGTACACACCCTCGAAGCCACCCACGATGAGGCGCTTCAGGTACAGTTCCGTAGCAATGCGCATGTACATATCCTGATTCAACGCATTAAAGTGTGTCATAAAGGGGCGGGCTGTAGCACCGCCAGGGATATTCTGGAGAATGGGGGTGTCAACTTCTGTATATCCGGCATCGTCCAAGATCTTACGCATTGTACGGATAATGGTGGCACGTTTCAGGAAGGTTTCCTTTACACCGGCATTCACAATTAAATCCACATAGCGCTGACGATAACGGAGTTCTGGATCGTCGAATGAATCGAATACATTTCCTTCAGCATCTGTCTTTACGATAGGCAGTGGCTTCAGGCTCTTCGATAGTACGGTCATTTCCATAACATGGATGCTGATCTCTCCCGTATTCGTACGGAACACATAACCTTTTACGCCAATGAAGTCACCCAAATCGAGGCACTTCTTGAAAACGATATTGTATAGATCTTTGTTTTCGTCGGGACAAATGGCATCACGTTGTACGTACACCTGTATACGTCCCTTTGAATCTTGTAGTTCAGCAAAAGCAGCCTTACCCATGATGCGTTTGCTCATGATACGTCCTGCTACACTTACAACAGGACTGTTCTCTGGAGTTGCTGTCTCACGAACATCGTTACCTTCTTCATCCTTACCAATGACAGGCAGGTCTACAAAGTCCTTGACGATGTCCGTACTCCATGCTGTTACGGGATATTCTGCAGCAGGGTAGGGGTTGATACCCAATTCGCGCAACTGCTGCAAATTGTTGCGCCTAACTATTTCCTGTTCGCTCAGTTCCAGTATGTTCATTTTCTTGTGTCTAATCTTTAACCTTTAACCATAAACATTTGTAAAGCGGCTGCAAAGGTACAACAATTCTTGCAAATCCCCAACTATGTTGGGGGAAAAACTCATTTTACTACCTTTCTGTTGCCTACTATGTAGATACCTTTTCTCTGAAGAGAGTTAAGGGTTGAGAGTTGAAAGCTAATCTTTTGTCCGTTCAGGTTATAGACAGGGCATTCCTTTATGTTATCTACGGGCGCCAACAGTCCATCGGTATCCTCCTTATACATTTTGTTGTTCAAAATATGGAAGCCAAAGCTCAGTTCCTCATTTCTTTTCACAATAAAATTGCCATCCATGGCCCAACCCTTTATGGGACTCCATCCTTGGCATCCATTCTGCTTGGCTGCAATCTTTACAATGTAGTTTCCATCTTCTAGCTCATTAGGCAGATGGCCACTGAAGTCAAATGACTTGTTGGCTATCATAGAGTAATGTTCAAGCACGGTGCTTATTCTTTGCGGTTCTCCAAATACAGTTATCAACTTGTCTGTTTGATCATAAACAACCATGGAGAATTGTCCTATAAACGATTCGTTTCCCATGTTTATGACATTGCTCATATGCATGTTTATGTGTCTGGTAATGGGGTCAAAGCCCGTTATCTGCATCTCAGTAGCCTGTATGTTGGCATAGAATTCAGGTAAATCTTCCTCAGACTCTTTATGGTAGAGAATCTTACCGTCCTCCAGCCAGAAGGGGATGAAGATTTCTGTTCCTTCTACAATTCCGCCTGCTTCCATCTTGAACTGTGATACTTTTCCCCACTCCAGATAGCCGCTTTGGTTGGCTACCAGATACAGTCGGTATGCCCCGTCTTCCATGTATTCTGGCAGTTGTCCCTCAAAGGTGACGGCATATGGTTGGTAATAACCTTGTTCCAAACTGCTGATATAGTAAACTTTGCCAAAGTGCTGCAGAATATTTCCCTTTTCATCTGCAACAGCCAATTTAAGCCAGCCTGTAAAAGTTTTTGCTGCACCGTTTCTGGGTAAAGTGGCGCGTAGGGATACAGACAGCCCGCTCAAACCTTCGCCAAGGTTAATGAGGTCGTTTACCTGCATGTTGGGTGTATAGCTTTCTGTGATGGTCGTAACGGTAAGACTCAATGGTGTAGGGTGAGTCACATCCTCATACTTATCGCTGCCATCAGCCTTGCTGCGTATGATTAGGGTGTAGTCGCCTTCTGCTATGTCCATAGGTAATGTTGCCTCAACATTAAGGGTTGAAAGACCGTAGTTAAAGGGCACATTGTTCAGATTTTGGGTAGCTATTTGTGTTTCTTTGTGGTTAGCATCTTCCAGGTAAAAATCTATTTTCCCCCTGAATGTTTTGTAGCTTTTATTGAATAGATTGTTAAGTGTAATATTGAACTTGTGCGTTTCATTGGGATTGATTCTTGCCGATGACAGAACCACCTCTTTAGCCTGCCAGATGTTTTCTGTATCCCTAATGCCATTGTCTGGCTCAATACCAATAATAGCCTCGTGGTTTTGACTGTATTCGTCACCGTCAGCCTCCAAAGCACTCAGTTTGAAAAAATCGTCGTAAGATCCTCCCCATCCCCAGTTCACGTGGTAAAAGGGATACCCGTCTTCATCGGCTTTGTATCCATCGATGATAAAGGAATGGCCGCCAGAAGATGGTGCTACAGCAGAGTATACAATGGGTCGTTCATTGTTCAATTCGTTCAGCATCAACTCTTGCCATTCGTTGTTGGGCATACAATTTTTATCTAAACATGCTATGTCGGTGTCGTAGCCAAAGTTCTCAACAAAGGCCTTTACTTGGTTAACGCTGCTCGCTGCGCTCTCTTTTATGCCAAAATCCATTTGTGCTGCCACAGCACAGCAATAAACCAGATCGGCTATCGCATCGTACTCTTTTTGTGTGGCTCCATTATTGTACACACTTCTGATATCTGACCAGTTGAATTTGAAGGTAGAAAGATCTTCTTGAATGGGAATCTGGTTTGTGCGTGAAACATAGTTTACCGTTCCTTTTGCAGAGTCAGGGTACTGATAGTAATAAAGCGTTTGTGATGTGCTAATTGCAACACAACCGGTTATGCAGCGTTGTCCGCGTAGTTCTGGGCATCTGTTGTTAAAAGGTGCTTTCTGGTCCCATTGAGAAATAAACAATGGTCCTACCTGATCCTTGATTCCGTCAATCTTTCGCTTGGCAGGTCGTATGGATTCCCCGTTTACCAAGGCTTTGTATTCATTGGTGTAACTATCCAATAATTCCTGTAATCCGGCTGGGATATTCGTCGCGTCAAAGCCTCTGCCCTGCGAGAATCCCAATACGGGTGTCATTCTTTCGTCTGCCGAGATGACTGCGTATCCGTCGTCTCCCGCTTCGCAGATATAGAAACCGTTTTGTTGAGCATTCCTCAGTTTGGATGCAGCGATAATTCTTTGTGTCCTTATTGTCTTAACTCTCTTCCCAAATCTTGTGGGGCGGTTTAGGATGGAGTCAGCCAGATGCTGTACATCAGCTATCTTGCGCTGTTGTGCCATGTTGGGTACTAATCCCAGTAATAGGCATGCTAGTGTAAGGATAGTTTTTCTCATTGTAGATTGAAACTTTGTTTCGAGCCTGCTTTCGCTCGGCAATAATCAAGCGAACTTGTTATTGCTCTCACTTAATCGCAGCCTTGAAGATTTAATATTGAAACTTCATTTCTGTTTGGGTGCCGTTCGGGTAGGGGCGGATTACTCCTTTATACGCTTCCTGAGTTTACAATGGGTTGAGCCGGTTCGTCGCCGCAGAGAACTACCAGCAGGTTGCTGACCATAGCTGCCTTCTTGTCTTCTGTCAGGTTCACGATGCTTTCTTCTGACAATTTGTCTAATGCCATCTTCACCATGCTGACAGCTCCGTCTACAATCTTTTCACGAGCTGTGATGATGGCTGCGGCCTGTTGACGTCGCAACATAACCGCTGCAATCTCGGGAGCATATGCCAAGTAGTTGATGCGAGCTTCAGTTACCTCTAGTCCGGCCATTGCCAGACGCTCGTTCAGCTTGTCGGTCAGCACGTCATTGATTTCCGTAGCTCCGCTACGCAAAGTTATCACTTCATTCTCTTTTGTATCTTCATTGTCGTAGGCATACATTCCAGCCACTTCACGTAGGGCTGAGTCGCTCTGCACAGCCACAAACTTCTCGAATTTGTTCATACGGGCTGTGGCAGAATTGCCCACTTGGGCCCCCGCAGCGTTTGAAACGTCAGTGTCTATGTCAAAGATGGCTTTGTACGTATCTTTCAGTTTCCAAACAACAACCAAACCGATGAGGATAGGGTTACCAGTCTTGTCGTTTACTTTTATGGGCTCTGCATTCAGGTTGCGAGCACGCAGACTAACATTTTTTACACTCATAAAGGGGTTTAACCAGTAAAAGCCTGTCTTGCGGAAAGTACCCACATATTTACCGAAGAATGTCATCACCTTGGCTTGATTGGGTTCCAGCATGGAGAAACCGCAACAGCAGATGATGCTGGCAATCAGCAGCACTACTGACAGTACAATCCAAGGTGCAAAAGAATGCCCGGAATCGCTTTCTACAATCCCCAGTATAAAACAGAAAAAAGTGGCACACCACAAGAGTATATCCAGAAAAATCATCAAGAAACCGTTCAGGTAACCACCCTTAAATTCAAATTCTTTGTTCATTGTTTCCATTTCGTCGTGATTTTATTTGTTGACTATTTGTTTTTCAAACAAAAATATGGAAAAGAATCAATATACAACCTCTATCTTCATCTCTTTAACAGATTTTTAACATATGTCAGCAAAAGTCTGTGGATTAAAGTGTAAGGTCATAATCAAATTTTTTATAATTTTGTGCCCGGTTATGCAAAACAAAGGGTTTGTAGAGGATTCCGATTTGGGGCGTATTATTCTGCGAAGTAACAGCCGAGCCCGACGTTTCACCTTCCGCTGCACAGAGGATGGCTTGTGCTGTACTGTTCCTGTAAGGTCGCGGCAGTCCGATCTGCTGCGTGCCATAGAAGAGTTGCGACCAAGATTAAAGGCAATGATGGTGCGTTTTAAAGAGCGTCAGGCTGGTATATATAGGCTCACGCCTCAGGAGGTTGAGTTTCTTCGTAAACAGGCTAAAAAACAACTTCCACCACGTCTACAAGCCCTTGCTTCAGCCCGTGGCTTAAGCTTTAGTAATGTCAGTATTCATAGGAGTCGTACCCGATGGGGTAGTTGTAGCAGTAGGGGATCTATCAGCCTCAGTCTGTACCTGATGCTCCTTCCTCCTCATCTGCAGGATTATGTCATGCAGCACGAGCTTACCCATCTTATGGAGATGAATCACAGTTCCCGATTCTGGAATCTCCTTGATAAAGCCACTGGCGGTAAGGCTCTTGAGTACAGAAAGGAGATAAGAAACTTTCATCTTCCAATATTGTGAATTATTATGAAAAATATATACATTATTATAGCATTTCTCCTTTTTTATAACTATTCTGTAGGGGCTGAGAAGGTAATGTGGTATAATGTAGAAAACTTGTTTAATACCTGCCATGATACATTAAAAAATGATTTCGATTTTCTTCCTGATGGTACATATCGTTGGACGCCTGCTCGTTATTGGAGAAAACTTGACAATATCTCTCGGGTTATAGCTGCTGTGGCAGAGCAAGATGGATGGCCCATGTTGGTGGGGGTATGCGAAGTTGAGAATGACACAGTTTTGCATGATTTGTGTTTTCGTTCACCGCTCCACGTTGCCAAATACCATTATGTGCATCATGATGGCCCAGACCTTCGTGGAGTTGATGTTGCACTGCTATATCAGCCCATCCTTTTCCGTTTTTTGGGTTCCGAGTCTATCAGAGTTCCTTCTGCTGAGCAAGGCTTACGTCCAACGCGTGACATCTTACATGTTTGGGGTAAGATGATACGTACAGATTCTTTATTGCATGTCTTTGTGTTGCATTTCCCCAGCAGGGCAGGAGGAAATAAAGCTAGCACAGAAAACAGAATGCTTGCAGCTCAGACCCTTTGTCAGGCACTCGACACATTACAAGGGCATCGCATATTGGTGATGGGAGATTTTAATGCGGAACCTCGCGATCCTATTTTCCGCCCCATCCTGCAACGTCTGGTCAGCCTTGTTCCTCAGCGTCGTAAAGAGTTGAAAAAGGCGCAGGGAACCTATAACTATCAGGGGCTTTGGGGGTATATAGACCACATACTTGTATCTCCCGCTATGCAGTCTAACTGTGAGCCTAGGGTTCATGTGGCTAAGCTTCCCTTTTTACTTACTGAAAAAGGCACTCCTTGGCGAACCTTCCAAGGCCCAGTTTATAAGGGAGGATATTCCGATCACCTTCCATTGTATGTGGATGTCTGGTGACACTTTCCTGTTTCACAATAAAATTCTACTGTAATATGATTAATTATCTGGTATTCTCCGCTCTTGCACTTTATATTCTGCTTTTGTTCTTTTTTGCCAAGTTAACAAAGTCCAGGGGCGATAATAACGCCTTCTTCCGTGCAGGTAGGAAGTCATCATGGCTGTTGGTAGCCTTTGGCATGATAGGCTCTAGTATCAGTGGCGTAAGCCTTGTCAGTGTGCCCGGATGGGTCGGTCAGAACGGCATGACTTATGTACAGATGTGTCTGGGCTTCTTTGCCGGCTACGTGTTTATTGCCTTCCTGCTTTTACCAGTGTACTACCGACTACATCTGACTAGCATCTATAGCTATTTGGCAGAGCGCTTTGGTCGTAAAAGTCATCTTACAGGTGCTTGTTTTTTTCTGCTTAGCAAGCTAACCGGAGCAGCAGCCCGTCTGTTTCTTACCTGCACTGTGTTGCACGAAATGACTGTTCACCCGCTAGGCCTTCCTTTCTGGTTTACTGTCGGTGTTGTTTTACTGGCAATATTCCTCTATACACGTCGTGGTGGAATCGAGAATATTGTACACACAGATGCCCTTCAGACCTTCTGTATGCTCATCGCTACCGGTTGTATTGTATGGGCTGTTTCGGACAGGTTGAATCTTACGCCGTCAGGTATTGCTGAAACGATTACTGAAAGCCCCATGGGACAGATGTTCTGTTGGGATGCATCCAGTACACAGTTCTTCTTTCGTCAATTTGTCAACGGAATATTCATAACCATTGTCATGAATGGCTTGGATCAGGATATGATGCAAAAGAATCTTACATGCCCCTCTTTGCAAGCCGCACAAAAG
>CADAWW010000046.1 GCA_902791675.1 uncultured Bacteroidales bacterium | reverse complement strand
AGCAAGGATTTCAGCAATGAGAATATGGATGCCACACTCAAAACTTGGAGAAGCTGGGGTATCAAAGGGATCAAGGTCGATTTCTGGGAAGATGATTCCAAGGAAAGTATGACCCGTATAGAGAACCTGTACAAGACTGCTGCAAAGTATAAGATGATGGTCAATATACATGGCTGCACCCGTCCTTCGGGCCTGCGCCGTACCTATCCCCATATTATGACACAGGAAGGCATTCACGGAGGCGAGCAGAACTTCTGGGCACCTAATCGGAATACGGCACAACATCATCTGAATGTAATCTTCACCCGAAATGTAGTAGGCGCTATGGATTATACACCCGGAGACTTTGCTACATGGCGAGGCAGCATCTTAACACAGCGAAGCATGGGTCATCACATGGCGCTCCTCACTGCCTTCGAAAGCAGTATTGTGCATATTGCAGAAAGTCCAGAGAACCTGAAGTATTTCCTCGGGCGCGACATTATGAAACGCTTACCCGCTGCATGGGACGAGAGTTTGCTGCTGGAAGGCGACCCTACAGAATACGCCACAATAGCACGCAGGAAAGGTGCTGACTGGTGGGTGTCGGGCATCAATACCAGCGAACGAACCTGCAAGGTTAAGTTCGACTTCCTGGAAGAGGGGCGCACCTACACAGCTTATATTTACCGAGACGGTTCCTGCCGTTCCGATCTTAAGTTTGAGAAAAAAGGAGTAAAGAAGGGTAGCACACTCAGCATTAAGGAACTTAGCGAAGGTGGTTTCCTGATGCAAGTATCACCCCTTGATAATCTGGATGTGCCACAGGAGCGTGTCACCTACGAGGCAGAAGCCAGTGCCAACACACTTACGGGTCGTGCTAACCGCAAGACATACTCATCCCTACATGCATCAAACGGAGGTTTTGTGGGTGACCTTGGTTTAGGTAGCAAACTGCAATTCAACCGTATCAAGGCCAATCGCAGCGGTGAATATCTTCTGACCATATACTTCATCTCCAAGGATACACGTACCGCTAAGCTCTTTGTCAATGGCGAACAGATAGGCGATACTGTTATCTTTAAGAGCAATGGTGACTGTACCGATACCTGGGACCCCAATGGCATGAGTTGGAAAATGATTCCTATCAAACTGGAGAAAGGGTCCAACAATACTATCATTATTCAGTCTTTTGACAACGAATGGTCACCCAACTTCGACCGCATCACCATTCACCCCATTCTCTCTGAAGATGAAATTACAGGAGTTGAAAGCCTCCATCCTAACCCATCGCCCGTGAGCGAGGAGAACCTTGTGGACGATGGGAATACCTATACCATAGATGGTTATAGAATAGTTGGTCATCCAACCGAGGGAATATACATAAGAAATGGGAAGAAGCACTTCGCTTCCTCCCATTAGTTTTTATTAGCGTATTCTCTCAACTCTAAACTCTCAACTCTAAACTTTACTTCGTCCTCCCCGTATATTCGTTGTTCATATTCAGTGTTTCTGAGAAGAATTTCTCAGCGGCCTTATCTACATCCTTACTCCAAGGCTGACTGCCATTAATCTGAACAACCCAAAGTTTCAACTGTTTCTTATGCCAATTAACCATACAGTTAGTACCCCAGGCACCACCATGTCCGAACCATTCGTTCTCTCCATCTTTCTTAGGAGCACTAAGACCTAATGAGTAACCACCCAGGTTATCAGGACGGGTTGTCTGAGCCAGGATACTCTTAACCGTTTCCTCCTTCAGGATACGAACGCCATTGTCACCTAAACCCAGATTCATCAGCATCTTGTAGAACTTCAACTGATCCTGAGCTGTTGTCCACAATCCTGCACCAGCAGAGGCAAATACATGCCCGTCGTTATAGGGACGCTGTTCCCAACCATTTTCCAGACGATACTTAGCTGGTTCGCCAGCTTTTACATCGTACATCTCAATTTGAGTCTTCAGTTGCTTGTCGCTGGGCCAGAACCAGGTACTTTTCATACCTAAAGGATCCAAGACTTCTTTCTTCAGATAGTTCTCCCACTTCATACCGGTAACAACCTCGACTATAGCTGCACCTATATCGATGCCCGTATTGGAATACATATCCCTTGTGCCAGGTTCGAACATAATAGGAGAACCGGCAGCAATGCTGGCAACCTGACGCAAAGGTGCACCACCGGACCATCCGCCGCCACGTACATCGCTGCGCTTAGCACTGCACTCAAAAGGGAAGCCTCCGGTGTGGTTAAGTACCATACGCACCGTCAGCACATTCTTAGCCTTATGAAGGGTCTTTATGCCATCCTTATCGCTATCCTGCACCCATAGTTCTTTGAACTCGGGCAGATACTTAGAGACGGGATCGTCAAGAGATATTTTACCCTCTTCAACAAGTTTCGCAATAGTGACACCACAGAAGCCCTTTGTCTGAGAACACTGCATGAAAACATTATCCAACTTAATCGGACGCTTCTTTTCTACATCAGCATATCCTATGCAGCAAGTTTCCTGTACACCATTATTAAAGAAGATACTAATGGCTCCAGGTAATTCGCCGCTATCAACATAAGGTTGTAACGCCTCACGAGCATAATTAGTCTTTGAATCTTTAACCTCGGTCTTAGCGGTACTACAAAGACATAGAGCTACCGCAAAAAATAAAAATAGTTGTCTCATAGTGTTTGATATTATGTTTGTTTATAATTTATTCTGCACAAAGATATGCATTTATTTTATTATTCTATGCATCTCTTGTAAGAAAACATGTGTAATTATAATCTGGAAATAAACTATGACTAAATATTTATCTCAATAACTTATCGATTCGCTTCTCTGTCGCATAAGGAAGTATCGTATGCATATGATCTACGATGCGTTTGTATGACTCATTGGGCGAACGGCGGCAAATGCAGGCTTCTTTGCCTAATAGCCGTTCTGGTGTTGTCAGTAGTGACCAACCCCAACCATACTCGTGGTTGTGTTTATCACGAGGATATACGAAATCTTCTGTAACAATACGAGTGGCCATCTGCAAACGCGTAATATATCCATCGAACTTGCTACGCATCTTAGGACCGTCAAAACCGCACGCAGCACGTAAATCGCGGGTTATAAGACTTTCATTCTCTTCGAGAGTCAGCAGAATGGTTTCTCCTATGCTTCCCTCCTCAGGTGCCGGACGGGAACTCCTGCGGTAATTGAAGAAATCCGGCCACCACTCACGACTGATGAATCCAGCCTTTCCTGCAAAAAATTTACCATAGACACAGTCGCCTTCTGTTACTATAGGGCCTTTCCATTTCCATAAGGGCCAGTCCCAGCCTCCATCAGGAAATACGACATAACGGCATTCTTCTGTCACCATTTCCTCTGCTGAGTAACCGCTGATTCCACTATCCAACAAGGGAAGAAATCCAATCTCATGAATCAGCTCTATCAACCCCATCTGCGAATGGATCCTTTTACTATAGATGCTCATACTTCAGTTTTTATTTGCAAAATTACCGTTTTCGGCGATATTATGAAAATTTATACGTAAATTTGTCGCGTAAAATAATTAAAGGTATGCCTGAACCACAGCGTACATATATTGCAATTGACCTGAAGTCTTTCTATGCCTCAGTTGAGTGTATTGCCAGAGGGCTTGATCCTCTTACAACAAATCTGGTCGTAGCTGACGAAAGCCGAACAGATAAGACCATCTGTCTGGCTGTAACGCCATCGCTCAAGAAATTTGGAATTGGTGGAAGAGCCCGATTGTTTGAAGTGTACCAGAAAGCGCCTGGTGTCAACTTTATTATTGCCAAGCCACGAATGGCACACTACATCGAGGTTAGCTCCCAAATCTACAGTATCTATCTGAAATACATTTCTGCAGAGGATATTCATGTCTACAGTATAGATGAAGTTTTCATGGATGTTACAGCCTACTTAAACACCTATAGAATGACGGCACATCAACTGGCCTTGAAGATGATTCGCGATGTGCTCTCACAGACAGGCATCACAGCAACAGCGGGCATCGGTTCCAATATGTACCTCTGTAAAGTAGCAATGGATATTATGGCCAAGAAGATGCCTGCCGACAAGGACGGCGTACGTATTGCAGAACTTGACGAAATGTCATACCGCCGTCAGCTTTGGGATTATCGTCCCATCACTAAATTTTGGCGTGTGGGAAACGGCATAGCACAGAAGTTAGCAGTTTATGGCATAGACACCATGGGGAAGTTAGCCCGAATGTCTATACAGAACGAAGAACTATTATACGATCTCTTGGGGGTGAATGCAGAACTGCTGATTGATCATGCCTGGGGATGGGAACCTTGTACCATAGAGGCAGTAAAGGCATACCATCCTGAGACCAATTCATTCAGTAGCGGCCAGGTTCTACAGGAACCTTACACCTTCCAGAAAGCACGTGTGGTGATAAAGGAGATGGCCGAGGGAATGGCATTGAATCTGGTACAGAAACATCTGGTTACCGATCAATTGGTGTTGACAGTCAGCTATGATACCGAGAATCTGACAAGACCGGATATACGCGCCAAATATCACGGCGAGATAACCATGAACTATTACGGGAAACCTGTTCCGAAGCACGCACACGGCACATTCAACTTCAAGAAACCTACGTCATCATCCCGACTTATCATGAATGGCGCAACTGATCTCTTTGACCATTATGTAAACCCCGATTTGCTAATCCGTCGCCTGAATCTGACAACCAATCACGTGAAGGACGAGGTAATCTTAAATGCCAATCCCACAACAGAAAACTATGAACAGCTGGACCTCTTTACCGACTACGAGGCATTAGACAAGCAGAAAAAGGCTGAAAAGGCACGTTTGGAAAAAGAACGCCGTATGCAGGAAGCTCAACTGAAGATTAAGCAGCGGTTCGGCAAGAATGCCATCCTTCGCGGGCTGAACTTCGAAGAAGGAGCCACCGCTAAGGACCGAAATAAACAAATAGGAGGACATCGCGCTTAGAGCGAATTGACATTCGATAATTAAACCCCTTAAACTCTTAAACTCTTAAACCCCTTCAACATCTTTATGGAAGATTACTCCGATATTATAAACCTGCCTCACCACGTATCTAAGAAGCATCCACGGATGTCCATGTGGAATCGTGCTGCCCAATTTGCGCCCTTTGCCGCCCTTTCCGGCCATGATGAAGCCATAAAAGAGACGACAAAGGAGAATGAAATCAGTTTCAAAGAGAAAGAGGAACCACAAGTTTAAAAGTTACGTTCCGCCCCATGTTATAAACACCACGGCGACCGGTAACGTTGTTCATGTCTGCGTATTTAAGTCTGTTCAGATGATTCTGATAGGCAGTATTCAGCACATTGTCGGCAGTAATATAGAGTTCTGCAAACTTTTTACCATTCCATTGCACATCTGTACCAGCTGAGAAACTCAGCAGCATATATGCCGGGGTTTCCGTCTCTGTCTCATCCACACTATAAATATGCGACTGCCTAAGGTAACAATCAAGGCCAGCGGCAACATATAAGTTGTTAAAGAAAGACCTATGCTTTACGTTTGGTTCATGATGATGTGCAATAGTTGCATGCGAGTGATGTAAAAGCTCCCACTTCAGTTCTGAGGTCCAGCGGGGAGCCGGTGTAAAGGGAATATACTTACTTTCCGCAGGCTGATTCAGCAACTGAGCATCTACATACGAAAAGGTGTTGGCAAAATGAAGTGAATGGAAAGGGTGGAAATCAATACCAGCCTCAAAACCAAGCAGTCGGGCATTACCCTGAGTATAGGCATAAGTAAGGTATCCCTCTTCTATTTCAGTTGGTAACCTATGCACAAAGATGTAATTGTTTATCTTATTGGCAAAGAGCGCAACCTGAGCAGAAATATAACGCGAGGTAAAGTCCATACCCAGGTCAGCCTGTAAACTATACTCTGCCTTAAGATCCTGTGAACCTAACTCATAACGTATAGAGCCTTCATGAACGCCATTGGATGCCAACTCGCTCATGTTAGGTGTCCGAAAACCCCGAGCCAGATTCATGCGCACGTTAAAATGGTCATTAATGTTGCACACAGCGCCCAAACTGCCCGTAACACCATTAAAGCAACGGGTAAAATCGCTGAAGCGGAGCTGACCGTCTTCCTCCAATTCATCACCATGCATATGTCTATGATCATAACGGACACCTCCGTTCAGCGTCCAACGGTCGCCTATATTTTTTATAGCAGTTGCATACAGGCCAAAATCAAAGAGCTTATAATCAGGAATAAGGAACTCCTCGCCAAGGTTTGATGACTGTTGGTACATTCCACCTATACCCGAAGAAAGTTTCCATCCGTTAAACTCCTGTGTAATGTAACGTACATCATATGTCATTGTATGAAGTTTAAAGTATAACTCACAATCATCAGCGCTCTCTTCAAACTCCTGGCGCCGGTTTTGCTGATATCCCAGGATAACCTTCAGGTAACCCTTAGGCAGATTAATGAAGTTATCCCATACAGCCTTATAGTGATTAACCTTTTGGAACGGAAGAGCTTTGCTATAGGTCTTTATATTTTCCGTATTGCATAGCAAATCACCTGTTACTGAATCTCTTTCGCCTTCGATAATACCGGGTGTAAGATGATATACGGATGCCGTCAGGTGCGTAAAACCCCAAGATTTATTCAAACCTAACATCAGTCGTACGGAGCGTTCACCAAACTGTGAACCGGGGACATAGCCGTCATACTTGTTCTTATAGGCATGAGCCATCTTCTGACTGTAGTTTCCGTCCCACACAATGCCGTTTTTGTTACCGGCCATAGAAAGATCAAAACCAAAGAGACCATTATTTGTCTGATACTCCGAACCGAACTTGGCATTAATATCTCCCTCGGCCAACGTAGGATTCGGATGCAGGATAACAACGCCTGCCATAGCATCAGAGCCATACATCAGCGATGCCGGACCTTTCAGGATCTCTACAGAGCCAACGCTGCTGCCATCTACTTCTATACCATGTTCATCGCCCCATTGTTGTCCTTCCTGACGGACCCCGTCACTTAGTACCACAACGCGATTATAGCCCAAACCACGTATGATGGGCTTAGAAATGCTGCTTCCGGTAGTAAGCTGACTCACACCCGGCTGATGACTGATGGCATCTATGATATTAGTTGACGCTGTAGAACGTAATACTTTAGATGTTACCAGATTAACAGGGGTTGTAGAATGCTTAAGTTTTGTATCGCCCGTAACACCTGTTACAATAACTTCATTCAACTGGAGATGGCGGAAAAATATATCGGTTGAGTCCTCCGCATGATGATGTGTAGAATTATTTTGTGCTGCCATTGTCATGCATATACACAACATTGGCAGAATGATATATGTTTTTTTCATTCTGTTACCTGTTTATAATTATAAAATGCATTAGTAAATAAACGTTATAGGATCCACTGCATACGCTGGCGGTCCTCTGGTAACGATAATGCGGAATCTCTTGGGTCTATACCCACAAAGAGGCTTTATAAACAGTTTTGAACATACAGGGAATAAGAATACGACATTGCCGGCAGCCGTTGCCATAAATGACAGCGTAAGAAACTGACACAGTACACAATGGTGTAATGAGTCAGAAAGTTGTGATAAATGACCATGACACTGATGCTGGACGCAGGCTGTACAAGAAGTCTCATCTTCTGATACATGATGAATATGCAGAGACGAAAGCAATAACGTTGGCAGGAAGACTGCCAACAAGACCCATGATGCAATATATCTCTTCGAATTCAGATTCATCGCTGCAAAAATACAAATAAATCCATAAGTAAAAATACTTTTACCTATAGATTTAATGTTTTTTTATTTTTTCTGTTTTCCACCTCAAATGTCAATGCCGAATGATACGAAGAGCCTTTATATTGGCCTGAGGCGTGGGATTCAGCAAGTTGTTACAGCCATCACAACAATCAAACCAATAGATTTTCTCATTTCATAATTATTTATTGAATCGACTTGCAAAAATTAGAAATTTTCCAATCAATACGATATATTGCTATTGATTCCATTATTTCCTCAATTTTTCTATATTATAACGGATAAAATATGAAGAATTCTTAATATCTGAAACATATTCTCCGTTGATGAAAAGAGTTCTCCAGGGAAAGATTTCCATCAGCTTTTCTTTCATTTCCTTTGCCAAACCTTCTATTTCTATGTACTTCCTCTCGTCACCTTCCTTCCGAGATATAGTAGCCTTGACTTTGCAATCAAGAAGTTGCCCCAATGAATTCAGCTGAAGCTTTCCTACAGAAAATTTAACAATCTTCACATCAGCCAATTCCGGATAGTTTTCAAAATGAAGGGGGAATTCTAAGGCTATTGCTGAGCTCTCTTCATACAAGTTCTTCTTAAAGGAAAAGCCATTCACCGCCACCCTATTATGATATGACTTACAGTCGGTTATCATACCTTTCTTGATGGTAAATATCTGCTCATATTCATGGTTTCTTTCATAGCCCATATGCTCGTAGTACAGTATAGGCCCCTTTGCTGCTCTGATGTTGTAATCCACCCATGTGGCCAAAATGTTTTTCTTCTTATAATAATTTTTAAAAACACGTTGCATATCGGCCGTAGGAATCCGTACCGTATAGTCTTTCTTTGCTACTTCGCTATAACATTCCACCAATATGCTGTCAAGGAAGAGTTGTTTATTGTATATACTCCAGTATGCAGTATAACCGGACCAGTTAGAAGTTACCTCATCTCGATTTTCTGGCAGAATGGAATCCACACCGCGTCTTAGTATCGAGTCCGAACCTATGGGTTTTGCTAAAAGAAACCACTTCTCTCCGTTAATATAAATCACATCGCCTTCCTGTCCTGTTGCAAAAGCAACAACGGAGAGTGCAAAGGCATAAAGAAGAATAATGACCTTTCTCATCGTTCTGTGTGCTGTAATTGTTGATTCCTTTGACAAAAGTAGGAATTATTTAAGGAATAACAAAAGGTTTCCCACAAAGAATCTCTTTTGTTTTGTATTATTTAACTATCGTTATTTAATATTAGGGTTACAAGAAGTAATGCTGAACTTTTCTATCCTTCACTTAAAAAATTTATTCTTTACACAAGGAAAATGTTTTGATTCCTATTGCATTTTTCCATTTCAAAGTTTGGAATGTAAGTTGCAAACTTTGAAATGTACATACCAAACTTTGGAACGTACATCCCAAAGTTTGGTACAGAAAATTCCTCTATGGAAAAAATCTTTTTCTTAACCGCAAGCCATAAAGTTTATCTTACTTCTGCTGATGTTTATCATGAGCTCCTTACAGAGAAGAAGCTACATTTCACAGATAGCGGAGTACTAAGCGGGAAAATCGACAAGCCTTGCATCTTGTCCTTCACCGTCGTAGCTGATAATAATATCTCCTTAAATCTCCGAAGATTAAACCCTTTATTTAATATTCCAATAATCAAAGTTCAGGAGTTTTTTGCCTGTAGCGCCTTTGAAAACCAGGTAGAGATCATGAACACCTTGTGGGTTCTTTATGCTGCCTGCAAATTCACGGAAACTCTCATCACCACCAGTAGGTGTAACTTTAAGAGAACCTATCAACTTACCGTCAGGACTGTCGATATGTAGTTCTATTTTACCTCCAGTAGTTGCAGCACAACTAGCTGTAAATCTGCTTATCTTGCGCGAACCGAAATCCACACCACGCAGAAGGATATACTCACCGTTATCCACATCGGTAACATAGATATCCTCTATGCCACGCTTTACTGTCTTCAACCCGAATCCCCATGCCATAGTCTCTGCTTCAATACGCGGACGGTATGGATTAAAATTCTCTATCTGCTCAACTTTAACATCCTTGAAATAAGGAGACTCCTCAATAGTTCCGTCGGCACGATAAACTACGTTGAACGCTCCTACGCTACGACGCTCCTTATGCTCTTTTACGGTGATATTCTTCAGGTCGTAATTCAGACCGAAACCATACCATTTTCCCTTGTACTGAATAATGCCGGGATGGTTACCGCGTGTACGATCTGTCGGTGCCATCAGATAACCTCGGAACGTATAGGGTCCCAGCGGATTCTCGCTCATGGCATAACCCAGACCTTCAGGACAACATGTCGCGGCAAAGCCCAAGTAATACTTACCGTCCTTCTTCCAGGCCCATGGTCCTTCCTGATAGTGCTCAGGTGTTCCGTGCATACGCATGGCATCGCTCTTCAGCGAGATCATGTCATCATTAAGCAAAGCCACATACAGATGTGGATTACCCCAGAACATATAAGCCTGACCGTCATCATCTATAAGGATGGTGGGATCTATGTCCTCCCAATGCTCACGCTGCCAAACCAGCGGATGACCGATGGGGTCGCGGAAGGGGCCATAAGGACTGTCGCTGACCAGCACACCTATGCCATGACCGTGAATGGGACAATACATATACCATTTCCCGTTACGCTCGATAACCTCTTCTGCCCATGCTCCGTTTTTCCCTTCATACCACTTGAAATCATCCAGCGATGCCACAGCACCGTGATCAGTCCAGTTGACCATATCGGTAGAAGTATAAAGCAGCCAGTCGAACATCTTAAAGCCTTCGGCATCATCTTCATCATGCGTAGTATAGAGATAGATTGTATCGCCATGCACGTAGGGTGCAGGGTCTGCCGTATACTTGGTAGAGACTACGGGATCTTGAGCCATAGCCAGGCTCGTGCTCAAGGCCATGAGCGTAAGACAGGAAATAACCTTTTTCATATGTATGATGTTTATCTGTTTATATATATTTTTTTGCCATTTTCGATGTACAGACCTTTTCTTCTTTGTAAACCAATCTTACGCCCAGAGAGGTCGTAGACGCCTTTTTCATTGACCTTTGAACTTTGAGCATCGGATATGGGAGTGATGCCTCTAATTGCTGTTTCTTCTGGTTCAATCATAAAGATGTAAGTGTTCAGACTGCGGGCAGGCATGCTGACGATAAGCTCCTGCGTAGGTTCATCGATAGTGATAGGATTATTCTGACAGAGGTTGGCCGTCTCATTACCGGTTGACAGCAAATGCGTTCCGCTCTGCACCTTACAAGGAAGTTTGATCTTAAGGTCATATGCGGTAGAGGTCGTATCTATTGCCATTACAATAAGCGAATCGCCCTTTGTATAAGCAGAGTACTCAATGGGAGCTTCTGTGCTTTCGCCAGCGGTGGACTTGACTCCCAGACGTGTGGAACCTGTTACATGCTTCGAGAAGTGGGACATAACATAGGCACGCGGTAACAACTTGTTCTTGACGTTGCCCGCAATAGTATATTTGATTCCATCCAACTCTACCGGCTCGCCTGTGCCCACGAAAGCCCAATGCGCACGCATGTACCAATATATATATCCTGTGCATCCTGACAGCATACACTCGTTAAGTTCCTCTGCAAAGAGCAGCTGTTCGTGCCAGGTTGGCAGATGATTAATATGATCTGTCGAGGAATGCTCTGTCATCCACACTTCCTTGTTATATTTGGCAGCCAGGACAGCAGAAGACTTCATATTCCCCAAAGGCGGGTGTCCGTATAGATGACCCGCAATTATGTCAATCTGCTCACGTGCCGTAGCATCATTCAGCAGCATATTGGAGTACTTGGGGTCGAAACCCAAGGGCTCAGCACTGATAAGACGGACATTGGGGAATTTCTTCCTGTCAAGCATGTGTGCATAATTCTTTACCAGATTCAACTGCTGCTCGGGCGTATAAAGACAACCGGAGTAGTTGACCCACCAATCGGGCTCATTCTGGATAGACACAGCATCGACCAGCACTCCCTTCGACTTCATATACGTCAGGAATGTATTAATCCAAGGGAAGAATTTATCGTAGCAATCTTCACGAAGGCGTCCTTCTTGTCTTGTTGAAACTTCATCAGTCTTACCGCCGGAAGCCGAACCGTTGGTCTTGTAATTGCCTGGAGGAGACCATGGAGTGCCAAAAACTATTCCACCCTGTTGTTTTACATATTTGGCAGAAGGCACAGAACCCTGCCAGTCGTAAGGGGTGTCATAATTGCCCCACTCCGGAACAATGATATCGCCCTCAAAATTGGGTGAAATCTCCATTCGCATAATGTTCAGCCCTATCTTGGATTTCGGACCATAAAGCAGTCGCACGGGTTGGGTGTCAGTTCCGTACGGACACATAGCACCGTCACAGCAGGCAGCACCGAAACCAGTAACATGCTGATAGCGGGTATCTGTCACCATAATGGTAAGGGTTTTTGCGTTAGTAAACGACGCAAAGGCAATCAGAAAAACAGAAGTGAAGACTTTCTTTAATTTGATTTTATACATTAATATATATAGTTTAAAGTTTAAGGTTGAAGGTTAAGCGTTAGTTCTTTCTCTTTGGCGAAGTATCTGGCTGCTAACGCACCGCTGATGTTATGCCATACACTGAATATAGCGCCAGGTATAGTAGCCAAGGGATAAGCACCAAAGTGTAAAACGGCTAAAGAGGAAGCAAGTCCGCTGTTCTGCATGCCAACCTCTATGCTAAGAGCCACGCTCTTTGGATGAGACAATTGCAGCAACTTTCCAATTACAAATCCTGTAAGAAGTCCCAAAAGATTGTGGAGTATAACTACTATGATTACCACCATTCCTCCCAACATCAGTCTGTCAGCATTATGAGAGACGACAATTCCAACCGTCACCGCGATAGCAATAGAAGAAAACGCAGGAAGATATGGCGTAATTCTCTTCGTCAGCTTAGGAAGACGCCACTGCCATAGCAAACCTAAGACGATGGGGGCGATAACTACATAAACAATACTCTGCAACATGCCTATGGTATCTACGTTCACCATGGTTCCGGCTATCAGCCATACCAAGAACGGAGTCAACAGCGGAGCTAGCAAGGTAGAGGTTGCAGTCATACCGACAGAAAGAGCCAGATCTCCTTTTGCCAGAAAAGTAATGACGTTCGAGGCCGTACCTCCCGGGCAACAGCCTACTAATATTACTCCTATAGCTAACTCCTTAGGTAAGGCGAATGCCTGGGTCAGCACCCATGCCAGCAATGGCATGACGGTAAACTGCGTCAGGCAGCCAATCAGAATATCCTTTGGTCTGCTCAGCACTATCTTAAAATCATGGGGCGAGATAGTCATACCCATGCCAAACATGATGACACCCAATAATGGACTTATTGCCTTCGTCTCAATCCACAAGAATGATGATGGAATCAAGAAAGACAAAGTAGCTACGGCAAGGACTAACAATCCCATCCATTTTGCTATAAAGTCACATATATCTCTCATGTTTTATCTTAATATTTATTTGCAAAATTAAAGAAAAATAGATTATTATTACTATCTTTGCAGAAAATAATGTAATAATTGACAGATTTTTACTCAAAACTATGAACATGAAAACAATATTCAGCCTGTTGGTAGCGCTTTCTTTCTCCCAGCTACCCCTTAACTCTAAACTCTCAACTCTAAACTCTCAACTAAACCAAGGTTATCCCATCAACCCTGTTGCCTTTACTTCGGTGAAGGTTACTCCTAACACATTTTGGGGACAGAGACTGGAGGCCAGCAGAAATGTAACCATTCCTCTGGCATTCTCAAAGTGTGAAGAATCAAAGCGTTATGCCAATTTCTCTAATGCTGCGATTCATCTTAAAGACCCTTCCAAGGTCTTTGAAATAAAGAAAGGGACTTTCCCTTTCGATGACACAGATCCTTACAAGACCATCGAGGGTGCCAGCTATATTCTTCAGACATACCCCGATAACGACTCTGTACTAAACGTCATAGCCTCTGCCCAGGAACCCGACGGATACCTGTATACAGCCCGAACACAGAACCCTCAGCATCCGCACGACTGGTCGGGAATGACACGCTGGAGCAGCGAGGAACAGGGAAGCCACGAGTTATACAACCTTGGGCACATGGTCGAGGGCGCCGTTGCGCATTATCAGGCTACGGGGAGCCGTAAATTCCTGGATATAGCCATCAGGTTTGCCGATTTGGTCTGCAAGGAGGTAGGACCTAATCCAGGACAGGCGTGTGTAGTACCAGGTCATCAGATTGCCGAGATGGCCTTGGCAAGACTCTATCTGGCAACGGGTGACAAGAAATATCTGGATGAAGCTAAGTTCCTGCTTGACTATCGCGGTAAGACAAAAGTTAAGCAAGAGTATTCTCAGAGTCACAAGCCCGTTGTGGAACAGGATGAAGCGGTAGGTCATGCCGTGCGTGCCGCTTATATGTATGCCGGCATGGCCGATGTGGCAGCCCTGACAGGAGACAAGGATTACATTAAGGCTATAGATGCCATCTGGGACAATATTGTCACTAAGAAGCTGTACATCACCGGCGGTATCGGTGCTACGGGCAACGGTGAGGCCTTTGGCAAGAACTACGAGCTGCCCAACATGACAGCCTATTGCGAGACTTGTGCCGCTATCGGTAATGTGTATGTCAACCACCGCCTGTTCCTGTTGCATGGCGAGTCTAAATATTACGATGTATTGGAGCGCACGCTCTACAACGGACTTCTCAGCGGTGTTTCATTAGAGGGTAACGGCTTCTTCTACCCCAACCCGCTGGAGTCTGAGGGTCAGCACGAGCGCCAGCCTTGGTTCGGCTGTGCCTGCTGCCCAAGCAACATCTGCCGCTTTATTCCTTCGCTGCCAGGCTATGTCTATAGCCTAACCCCCACCCCCTCTCCAATGGGCGAGGGGAGCATATACGTTAACTTGTTCCTATCAAACACAGCCACACTCAACCTCAATGGTAAGAAGGTTGTATTAAGTCAGAAAACAGATTATCCCTGGAGTGGCGATATCACGCTGAAAATCGAGGAGAACGAAGCAGGCAAATTCAGGCTCAATATCCGCCTCCCGGGCTGGGTCTATAACCAGGTTATTCCCTCCGACCTCTACACCTACGCAGATGGCAAAATGCCCAAATTCACCGTCAGCGTGAATAACAGGAAACAACTGTTTTTCCCCTCTGAAATAGAATCCTCAAACGGATATATAGCGATGGGTGCTGAGTGGAAGAAAGGCGACGTGATAAAAATCCACTTCGATATGGAGCCCCGTATCATTCGTGCCAACGAGAATGTTGAAGCCGACCGAGGTATGCTGTGTGTAGAACGCGGTCCGCTGGTTTACTGCATCGAGCATCCTGACAATACCATTAATATCAAGGAAGCAAAGATTAGCGCCGATACGCAGTTCAAGACAGGTAAGACAAAGATTGCCGGCACACCCGTCACCACGCTTGTCACCAAAGACACAGGTCTGACCCTCATCCCCTACTACGCCTGGTGCCACAGAGGCAAAGGCAATATGCGCGTATGGATACCAGAAAAAAAGTGATGCCGTCGGGCATCACTTTTTTTTATCATCACTTTATCAGGTTTCCTAAGATACTGCGTGTCAGTTCCCGGGTCGCTGTTCGTGTGGCTGTGCTGACTGCACTCTTGGTCACCTTCTTGCCGATGGAGTCTTTAGAACGGCTCTTTTTACCCGTAACGGTATTGGCTACGTGTGTTCCCAAGGCAGCCGTCACACTGGTAATAACTGCCATGAGTATCTTGCCAAGGAAGCTTTTCTTCCAAGATCCCTTAGAGTTCCCCTTCGTCTCCCTCGAAGAGGAGGTATTTGTTGGAGTCTTTTCTCCCTCTCCCGTTGGAGAGGGTTGGGGTGAGGCTTCCTCTGCTTCGCTTTCTGCCAACAGAACCTCAAAGGCACTCTCGCGGTCTATCATGGTGTCATACTTACCGAAGAGGCGCGACGACTTCACAATCTGGTCACGCTGCCCCTCTGTTATGGCACCTATCTGACTAAGCGGGAACAGTATCTTTGCACGTTCCACAATATTGGGCGTTCCCTTTTCATCCAGGAACGA